>NZ_JBPJUQ010000008.1:0-248854 GCF_051192615.1 Streptosporangium sp. G11 | reverse complement strand
GTCCCGCGCGCACCAGCTCCACCATCTGCCGGCGAAACTCCGGCGGATAGTTGTTCGGCACAGTGAACTCCTTCTTCCGGGAACCAGGGTTCCTCAGAGATCAGGTGTCCACCAAACCGGGGCAACTCCAGTTCTCGTAGAAGCGGGGGTTGGAGGCGATGGTGAACCGGCACATTGCGGCCCCGTCCTTCGTCTGGCTGATCTCGGGGTCGTTGGTGAGGTTGCCGACGATGGTCAAGGTCGTCTGTCCAGTGGGCATGGCGAAGCACTCCTTACACAGGTGATGGCCAGAGGCCATGGGATGCACGAGAGCCTCGACACCGTCGGCGTCGAGGCTCTCGTGCGTTGATTTCGATATGGGTGGGCCCTGCTCTCTGAGCTGAGGGCGGGGCCGGTGTTGTCTTGGGAGGCAGCTACGGCTGGATGATGGGGGGCAGCAGTTGACCTCGCTCAAAACCATGCATGGCCACGTCAGCGCGTGCTGAGTCGTAGAAGCGATCGCGCGCCTCAGTCACTCGGTCCGCTAAGGACGACCAGTCATCCCATCGATCTGGCCGTTCGCTCACATAAGTACGCAATCCCACGATCGCATCACACCAGGCATTGGCAGCTTTAGCCGTAGCAGCGTCACCGAAGAACAGCACTTTTTCCAATGGAGTTGACCCGGTTTGGTGGACACCTGATCTCTGAGGAACCCTGGTTCCCAGAAGAAGGAGTTCACTGTGCCGAACAACTATCCGCCGGAGTTTCGCCGGCAGATGGTGGAACTGGTGCGCGAGGGACGATCGCCGGAGGAACTCGCCAAGGAGTTTCCGCCCTCTGCGCAGTCGATTCGTGTCTGGGTGCGCCAGGCCGACCTTGATGACGGTCGCCGTGCCGATGGCTTGACCACTGCCGAGAAGGACGAGCTGGCCAGGCTGCGTCGCGAGGTCAAGCTTCTCCGGGAGGAGAAGGAAATCTTGCGTAAGGCCGCGGTTTTCTTCGCGCGGGAGACGGATCTGCCGAGATGAGGTTCCGGCTGATTCATGCGGAGAAAGACCACCACGGTGTCTCCCTGCTGGCCCGGGTGCTGGGTGTGTCGCGCCAGGGCTACTACGCCTGGGCCAAGCACCGACCCTCACGCCGGGCTGTGGAGGATACGCAGCTCACGGCGAAGATTCGCTCTCACCATGCGGCCTCTGGTGAGATCTACGGGGCGCCACGGATCCACGCTGATCTACGCGAAATCGATGGCATCCATATCGGGCGCAAGCGGGTGGCCCGGTTGATGCGCGCTGCCGGGCTGACCGGGGTGAGCCGCCGTAAGGGCTGTCGTACCACGATCACCGACCGGCGAGCGGTCGCGGCCAGTGACCTGGTGCGCCGGAGGTTCACTGCGGCCGAGCCGAATCGGATCTGGACCGCCGACATCACCTACGTGCCGACCTGGCAGGGCTTCCTCTACCTCGCGGTCGTCTTGGACGTCTTCTCCCGCAGGATCGTTGGTTGGGCGATGGCCGAGCACATGCGCACCGAGCTGGTCACCGACGCCCTCGCGATGGCGATCGCTCAGCGCCGCCCCGATGCCGGGGTAATTCATCACAGCGACAAGGGCGGTCAATATACCTCGCTCGCCTTCGGCCGACGGTGTGAGCAGGCCGGCGTGCGCCCCTCGACCGGCCGCACCGGCACCTGCTTCGATAACGCCATCACCGAGAGCTTCTTCGCCTCCCTGGAGTGCGAGCTCATCGACCGGCGCACCTTCCATAGCAGGTCAGAGGCCGAACGTGCGATCTTCGCCTACATCGAGGGCTTCTACAACCCACGCCGCCGTCACTCCGCGAACGGTCAGCTCAGCCCCGCCGAATACGAGCACCGCCAAGCCCTCAAGCCCACTCACGAAGACAACTATGCTGCCGCGTAGTCGAAAGCCCTGACGTGTCTACCGAACCGGGGCAACTCCACCAAAGCCTGCCGTCGACGCATTTCGGCTTGGGCCATCAGGGCCTCTCCAGTCTCCCAATTGATATGTGGACTGACCGAGTGCGGGCGATAAACAGCCGTCGTGCAGCAGGCGAGCGTATATAGCTCCTTATTCACGGTTGCGTACTCGACGTAGGCATCCACTCGGCGCTCATCCCAACGAGTTGCCTGCTCCCGTCTCCATCGCCTTCGGTCGGTGCTGGCCGTGGTGGCCATCGTTGCCGCCGCGCCGACGATCACTCCAATCAACGGAAGGAGTTGTATGAGGAATTGATTCATGTCTGGAGAATGCCAGAAGCCTTCGATGCGACATAGCTATGTCATCACTACCTCTACGCCACCTGAACCGCCGCCCCTTAGCTAGTACGGCAGCCATCATCGTTAACTGATCTAGGTGTATGCGGTTGCCGGGCGGGCGCGGCGGTGGTCACTGCGGTGCCGCCTTTCTCGTGCTCTCGTGTGCCGGTGAAGGCGTGGGTTCGGGCAGGTGGCCCCAGTGGGTGCCGAGGATCTCGGCGTCGGCCTCGATGGGCACGCCGCGGAAGGCGGTGGTCATGGCTTGGACCAGCAGTTGCCGGGTGGATTCGGCCTGCTGAGCAGGGACTTGCACAATGAGTTCGTCGTGGACGAACAGCCATAGCCGATCGTGCAAGCCATGCCGTGTCACCAGCTCGTACACCGCGGCCACCAACAGATCGCGCGAGGTGGACTGGATGGCGTAGTTGCTGTTGGCGTACGGCCGGTCGGGGTCGGCGGGGATACGCCGGCCCGACCCGGTGATCACCACGGGGGCTTGGGCGATGTCCTGGCCGAAGCTGATGACGCGGGGGTAGGTGCGGCGCCAGCGCTCGATCACGCCGCGGGCGGTGGCCACCGGCACTCCGGTCTGGGCGGCCAGCGCGCGGGCGCCGCCGCCGTAGATGGTGCCGAACGTGGCCCGTTTGGAGACGGTGCGTTGCTGCTTGGTGTAGCCGGGCCCGTACATCAGTTCAGCGGTGGCGTCATGGATATCGACCCCGGAGGCGATGACGCGCATCAGCGTCGGATCACGCGACAGTGCCGCCGCCACTCGCACCTCTACCTGGGAGAAGTCACACGACACCAGCACGTTGCCGGGATCGGCTCGGAAGCAGTGCCGAAGCCGGGGGTCGTGCTTCTTCAGGGTTTGCAGCGCGGGCGCGGTGATGGACATGCGCCCAGTGCGAGCCCGCAGAGTGTTGATCGAGGGGTGGACCCGGCCGTCGGTGTCCGCGGCGGCCAGGAAGGATCGCAGGTTGGCGATGGTGTTGGAGGTGGCGGCCATCGCGCGCCGCGCGGTGATCAGCTCCGCGGCACCCGGCGTCAGGTGGGCCCGCCCGGCTTCGACGTCGCCGGCCAATTGGTTGAGAGTGTCGGCGGTGATCTGGGGCCGGCCGGTCGGGGTGCGAGGCAACACGACACCGGTGACCTGCTCGGCCAGCCAGTAGGCGAACTTCGGTGAGCCACCCGACACTCCCAGCCGCGCCCGGATCAGCTCGTCCGCGGCGCGGTGCTCGGCTTCGGTCTCAGCCAGCAGGGCAGTGGTGTAGGGGCGATCCAGCAGCAGACCGCGGATGGTGATCCCGGCGGATTGAGCTGCCAGCCAGTGCTCCATCCGCACCAGATGCGAGAAGGCACCGCACTTGGCCAGCAAAATCGGTAGCAGCCGCCGGGCGTAGACGGCATCCAGCCCGGCGTAGATGGCGTATGCCTCGTCGGTGGCGGGGATGTTGTTCCACCCCCAGGACATGGCCCCGCCGCCGGCACGGTGGCCGCGCGGCGCTAACTGCCGGGCCCGCTCGTGTAGCGCCTGCTCGGCTTGGGTAAGGCCGTCGTCGAGGTAGCGGCGAGTGAGATCCTTCAGTCCGTGGCCGGCGCGCTCGTCGGGGTTGATGAGCTTGCTCAGCAGATGGGTATCAGCCACCCGCTGGCCCAGGGCAATGCCGAAGGCTGACCAGACCGCCAGGACGTCGTAGGTGGTGTGGGTGACAAACTGCCGCCGCGGGTCGCGCAACACCTGCTCGATCGCGTCTCGTTGTCGGGGGATCGTCGGGTTGAGCACCCACGCAGTGGTTGGCGTGCCGAGTTGCAGCAGCCGCATCCCGGCGTCGGGCCCGAAGTGCCCAGGTCCGCCGGGCACGATCGCCCGGGTTTCCACATCCAGTCCCAGCACCGGGTCAGAGGCGGCGAAGGCCGCGAAGGCGACCGGGTCGAAGTCTCTTTCGCCGGCCGGTGCGTGGATGGTCATGGTGTGCCCGCCATGGGTGCGGGTGTAGACGGTCATGGCGTTCCGCCTTCCTCAGCAGCAGCTGTGTCGGGGGTGTCGCAGGGGCGGCATTCCCACAGCAGGGGAACCGCGGCCAGCGCCATCGGCCGGCCGCAGCGCGAGCAGATCAGCGCCCGCGGCGCGGGCAGAAACGCCGCCAGCCACCCGTAGGCGTCATCGGCCAAAGCGGCCGATGCCCGCTCAGGGTCGGCCCCCAAATAGGGGGCGAAGGTGGCCTGGGCGGGGGTGATGTCGTGCTCGGTGAACAGGCCGTCTTGGACCGCGGTCATGCCGCACGCCCCATGGCACCCGGTGCAGAGGAGGGGTACAAGGCATGGGCGCGAGTGAGTTGGTTGAGGACCTTGCTGTACCACAGCAGGGCGGCATCAGGGCAGTTGGCGCAGTTCTTGTGTCTGTCGGCGTGCTTGGGGAAGAGGGGGTAGCCGCGGTAGCGTTCACCGGCTGACCAGGCTTGAGAGTCCGCTGAGGTCAACCAGGGCCCGTAGTCGCCCAGGCCCTCGGTTTTCACGCCGAAGCCGTGGAGGTTGTCCAGGCCGGTGTCGACCAAGGCGTTGACGATTTCTGCGATCTCGCTGGTGGCTTGGCGACGGCATACGCTGCCCAGCCCGACCACCGGCAACGACTCCAGATCAACGCCAGCGCTTGCGTACATCCGCCGGCATCGCAGGTACTGCGGCTTAGTCCATGCCTGAAGGCTTGGAGCGATCTTCTCTTCCAGGCCCGCCGGAGCAAGACCTTCGCGCTCCAGGAAACGGGCGCGGTCGCACAACTCCAGGTAGTTGTCGATCGTCCACCGCTGATGCTTGAGGACCGCGTCATCGAACGGCTCATCGGGCCCGTCCTCGGGGATTCCTCGGGCGGTGCGGGTGCCGTGGAAGTACGCCGAGCTTGTTCGCTTCAGGTGTTGGTTTTTGCCGCTGATCACCCACGGCTCGCACATCCAGTCCATCGGCGCCACGAAGTCGGGCATGCCGATCTCTTCGATGTATCGGCAGACCAGGGCGAGGTATTGCGCCGGGGTGATCGTCCAGTGCCCGTACATGCGGATCTCGGTGAAGGCGCCCGAATCCAACGCCCAGCGGCCGAGCGCGCGCGGGAAGGTGCTCTTGCGGCCCGCAAGACGGCGAGAGGACACGAACAGGGGGATGTTGCGAAACCGCGGGTTGAACAACCACGACGGTTGGTGAGTTCCCAGGTAGAAGGTGGCGGTCATGCTACTCACCGCCCGAACGGCAAGGTGAGCAGCAAGATGGCTAGGGCGGCGTACATCAGGTGCACCGCGGTGCGTAGCCGCTTGTACTTGGTCACCGCCAGGTGCGACAGCATGATGACGTCGGCGGCGCGGCGGTGAACGTTGTGCTCAGCGGTGAGCGTGGCGAGGAGGCGTTCAGGGCTGGTGGTCGCGTGTGCGACGACTCCGGTGCCGCTGCGTGAGGGGATCACGGGGCGGATGACCCACAGCAGCATGGCGACCGAGGCGGCCAGTGCGGCTACGGCCAGCCAGAGGCCGATCTGAGCGATCAGGGCCAGGTGGGAGGATACGGCGGCGCTGATCGCGGCCAGCAGGGAAAACCCGGTGCCGGCGAATCCCAGCAGCGCGCTGGCTTTGCTGTCACCGCGAGCAAGTTCGGCGCGCGCGGCGCACGTCTCAGTGTCTAACGTCGTGGCCAGAGCCGGGCCGCGCGGCCCGGTTGCGGCTTGGATGGCGGGTGCGGTCATGATGGAGTCGCCTCCGGATCTGGAGAGATCGGTGGGTGCGGGCGCGTCCGGCGTGGGCCTTCTTGGCGGGAGTGACCACGCTGGTACGCGCCCGTCTGGGTCAGTGCTGCACGGTCTTTCAGGACGTGATCGGCTGGGCGGGCTCGTAGCCGTTGGCGCCCATCACCGGGCACAGAGGCTCGCCGTCCAGGTGGGAGTGAGCCGGCGCCGGCCCGTTGGCGGGCGTCCACCGGGCGGGGGCCTGGCGCTGGACCGATTCGCGGCATTCAGGGCAGATCAAGGACACGGTCTTCTCCTTCGCGAGGAACTGGTGAAGCGAGGAGTGCTCAGTGGGTTTTCAGTAGTCGCGGATCTGGGCGGCCAGCCAGGCGGCTGGGGCCTCAGCACGGTCGGTAAGCCAGTCGGCGAGGCGATCATCGACGTCGGCGGCGATGGCGGCGATCAGCGTGGTGAGCTCCTCAGGAGTGGTGGCGGCTTGGCCGGCCAGGTGGATCGCCGCGGCCATGGCCACGCTGTCGGCGGTGATGGCCGCGGCGACGTCATCGGGGAAGTGCGCGCAGATGGCCTCGTTTAGCAGGTCGGGGATCAAGCGGGCTCTCATCACCCCTCCTGCTCGGTGTCGTGGTACACCGACGTCGTGCCGCAGACGAAAGCGGTCATCGGGAATCTCCCTGGTGGCGGGCGGCGGTGACGAGTTGGTGGCGGAAGGCGCGGGCGGTCGGGTCGGATCCGTGGGCGTAGGCCACGGCCTCGCTGCGGGCGTCCACAGTGCAGATGCCACCGCATCCGCAGTCGCAGATGATCGTCTCGGTGCTCACCGATTCAGCAGCCCTGCTCGTCGCTGCCATCGGCCGGGGAGCCGGCCTCGATGGGCTCGGACGGCACCTCACCCTCCTCGGCGCTGGAGCCGTCACGGTAGGAACCGTCGGTGATGGGCTCGGGCGGTGCCTCGCCCTGCTCGCCGTCTTCGATGGTGGAGCCGTCGCGATAGCTGCCGTCGGTGATCGGCTCGGGCGGAGTAACCGTCCTGCTCGTGGCGGTGTGCGCGGTGGCGGCGCAAGCCGCGTCCGCGGACGTGCAGGCGACGCTCAGCACGAGGGCGACGCCGAGAGCCAACAGGGCAGTGATCGAGCGGGCGGGGTGGATGGTCATGACAGGTTGGTCCTTCCATTGGCGGAGTGGCGATTGCGGGTCAGGTCTGGCAGCAGCTGCTGGTGTGGGCCTGTGGGTAGCGCGCTAGAACTGGTCCGTGCTGGCTGAGCCGGCCGTGGGATCCAGCAGCTCATCGGGGCCGTAAGGGGTGTTAGCTGAGCAGGTCGGCCAGCAGGGCTTCGTGCGCGGCGAACACTCGTCCGCCGAAGGTTGCGTACAGGTGGGTGGCCAGTGCGGTGTAGCTATCGGCCCGCACCCACGCGGCCCGGCGGGCGTCATCGGCCCCCACCGGGACGGGGAAGTCCGCCCGGTCGCCGGCGCCCAGGTGGGTTCGGGCGGGTACGGTCACCATCCACGCCTCATCGCTGGCGCGGGGATCTGGCACGTGTCGGGCCGGGAGTATCTCCCAGTGCGCCTCGCCCAGATCCAGGCCGGTCTCTTCGACCAGTTCCCGGACCGCCGCGTCGGCCGCTTCCTCTCCGAGGTCTACCGTGCCGCCGGGCAGCGCCCATCCGTGGCCGTCGCCACGCTCGACCATCACGATCCAGCGGTGGCCGTTCTCGTCGGTGGCGGTCACCGCGGCGTCGGCGCAGACCTGTTCTCCCCAGTGACCCAACTGGTTGCGGCCGTAGCGGATGCCGGTCGGCGCACCGGGGCTGACCGGGCGGCCGTCGATCACGGTGAACGGGACTGCGGCGACCTTCTGGCGTTTGACCCAGTCGATGCGGGAAGGGTCCTGCTCCGGGTCCGCCCACCCCTCTCGGATGCCCGTGCTCAGCACGTCGGGGTGTGTATACGTGGTTGCCATCACAGACGCACCCCGCCGGTGATGATGTTCGGCCGGGGGCGCTTGCTCAGCTTCGGTTCGGAACATGGGGATCTCCAGTGGTGTCGTTGTGGATGAGGAGAGGGCTCACGCGAGGCGCGAAACAGCGGCGGCCTACGCCGGAAGTCCGCGCCCTCAAGGGCGGAACTAGTCGTCTTTGGAAGCGGAACTAAGGGCGGAACCAACGGCCTCGTGAGACGGAACTACGGGCGGAACTAAGCGGAGGCAAAGGCGGAACTACGGGGGCGAAGATGAGCGGGACCGCGGGGCGGAACCAAGGGCCAGGCGGGGCGGAACTACGGGCTTGGCGGGGCGGAACTGACCGCCCCGCCTACGCGGCGGTGATGCTTAAGGGACGGCGCGCAAGCGGACGTCCGAGAAGAGGGCCGGGGCCGCCTCGGACTGCTTTTCCTCGCCCATCTCGCGCAGCAGATCGCGGCCGTAGCGCTCGCTCACATCCAGGGCTCGCCCAAGTTCGGCACCGGTGATCTCGGGCATCTGCGCCAGCAGGATGCGCGCCTTGTCCTTGAGGATGCGCGCCTTGTCATGCCTGCTCAGGCCGCTTTCATCGGCCTTCTTAGAGGGCGCGTCGGTCTTGGTTTTGGGCTTGGTGTCGCGGGCGAGTTCCAGCCGGATTCGGCCCTCGGTCTCGACCTCGGCGCGCCGCACCCGCTCGGCGATCTCGGCTGCGGCGTCGCGACGGAGGTCGGCTTCGGTCTCGGCCAACCGGGTGGCGAATTCGGCTTCCAGCGCCGCTTGGCGTTGAGCGGTCTCCTCGTCCAGGCGCTCTCGTGCGACGGTGAGTTTCGCTGCGAGTTCCGCCCCGATCTGGGTGCGCGCGGCGGTTACTTCCGCCTCGTAGTTCCGCCTCGCTTCGGCGGTCAGTTCCGCCTGACGCGCGGTCAGTTCCGCCTCCAGTTCCGCCCGGACTTCCGCCTCGACCGAGGGTCGAAGTTCCGCCCGGATGACGTTCAGGTCCGCCTCGATTTCCGCATGCTGGGCGACTTCGCGGGCGGTCTTGGCGGCCTTGGTGATGAAGTGCAAAGCGATCAGCGCCGAGGCATCCAACACCAGGGGGACCGACCACTCGGCGCCGTAGCCGCCGCCATACGGCCGCAACACGGCCGCCTGTGAGGTGATGGAGGTGAGCATGCTGATGAGGAACAAAGCCAAGATCGCCCGTTGCATCCCGGTGCCGACCGCGGGAGTGACCAGACCGTGGGAGAGCAATGCGGCGAACGCGGCCGGGACGATGGCGAAGATGATGCCGAGGATGGCGTGGGTCTTCGCGCCTGTCATCGTCAGGGCATGCCAGAGGTTCAACACGACGGAGAACGTGGTTCCCGAGATCAGGACGAACCACCACAGGCCAACGCCATGGGAAGCACGCTTGTTCGGGGTGTTCACGACTTTCCTCCTTCAGGATCGACGATGCGGGTGACCCCCGGGGCTAGGCGGGCTGCGAAGGGGCGTCGCCGGTGATCCAGCGGCCGTTGCGGGGCAGTCGCCGGCCGCTGCGCACGAGGTTGTAGGCGGCGGCGTAGGTCTCGCCGAGTTCATTGGGGGCCGCCATCAGCCGGCCCATGGCGTACTCGATGCGCGAGGCGGCTGGGGTGAGGATCTCCAGAGCGGCGCAGATGGTCGCGATGAGGTCGGCGTTCTCCTCAGTGGCCGGTATCTCCTCCAGTCGGCCCCACAGGGTGCGGATCATGGCGTTGGCCTCGCGCAGGCGGATGGACAACTCGGTTTCCAGATCCACCAGGGCATTGACGAACTCGATGTCGTTGCACCAGGCCACGGCCCGGGGCGGGCCGGTCATGCCGAGCGTGACCGCGGCGGCGATGACACCCCGGTAGCTCGCGGGGACCAGACCGGTGGAGCCGCATCGGCCGACCATGACGGTGGCGGTGTGGGCCAGTTCGCTGGTGTCGGCCAGGGCGATCGCGGTGGACAGGATGGACATGGGAGCCTCTCACTGTGGTAACGATGAGTAGTTATTGATCTTTGATGAGGCAATCCGAGGATGGATCGATCCATCGACCCATCGACCCATTCCGGGGGCTCCTATAGAGGGCTCTCGGGGCCGAATGGGTCGATCCCCGATGGGTCGATGGGTCGATTCGGGATCGTCACGCAGTGTGTTCTCCGACGAGGGCGAACCAACGGGTCGCGGGACCCTTCCCGCGGACGTCCACGACGCCTTCACCGCGCAGCTGGTTCAGCAGGCGAATGGTGTGGGTGTCGCTGTAGCCGATCTCGGCGGCGATGTCGGCCTTGGCCCGCTCGCCCTCGGCCAGCAGCCCTAAGACCCGCGCCCGCACATCGGCCGGCACCGGTGAGGCGGCGGCCTGCTCGATCTCGTTGAACATCTCCCACCGCGCCGCCGAGTGCTGGCGGACCTTCGCGGCGACCTCACCGGCCAAGGTCGGCACCAGCTTCAACGACGCCTTGATGGACGCGCGCTCGGCGGCCCGATCGTCCGGACTCGACGGCCCGCCCCCCTCGCCCGGATCATCGGCCGTGCCCGGGTCGGTGGCGCTCGACGTGCCATCGCCGGTGTCGGCCTTGAGTTTGGCGTAGAGCTTGCCGAGCTTGGCATCGGCCAAGACGTCGTCCTCCAAAGGGGACGGCTCGCGTCCCTCGGCGATACGCGAGACGTCGTCCAACTCTTTGAGCTTGAAGGTTCGACCCTTGGCGCTGTCGCCGCCAAGATCGGCGATGACGACGACGCCGGGCTTGCCCTCGCCGTAGCGGCTCATGTCGGGCAACTCCAGGCCGAGTTCACCGGCGGCGGTGGCCATCTCCTGCTTGCGGGCGACCTTGAGGAACACGAAGCGGTCTAGATTGGCGCGGATGTTGCCGCCCCCGAGCCACTGGGCGGTTCCGCGCTGGCCGACCAGGATGACGCCCACCGATTCGGAGCGGCCCTTGCTAGTGATGGTGGTCAGCGCGGCCTGAGCCCGCTGCGCCAGGCCATCGCCGCCGGTCACCAGCGTGTCCACTTCATCGATGACGACCAAGACCATCGGGTGGCCGTAGCGGGGCTCGAAGACCGCATCAGTGTTGTGCTCGGCGCGATGGGCGATGAGATCGGCGGCGAACTCCAAAATCTTGACGGCCTTGACGCGCTCCTTGGGCCCGCACGCGGCCAGCTCAATGGCTCCCGAATCGCGCCAGCGGCGCATGTCCTTGGCCTTGGAGACGTCGATACCGAAGACCGCGACGTTGTCAGCGGCCGTCAGGCGCTCCATCGTGCAGTTGAGGAAAACGGTCTTGCCGCCGCCCTTGATGGCCACGACCATGATGTGGCTCGCGCCGTCCTCATCCCAGACGATCAGCTCCAGCGCCTCACCGGTCTCCGGATCCTGACCGATGACCAGCGGCCGACGAACATCGGCGACATCAGGAAGCGGGATCTCGGTATCGGGGTCGAGCATCGGGTGGGCGATCGGCTGAGCCCACGGGTCTTTAAGACGCAGCGCGATCGACAACTGGCCAGCGATGCGACCGGTCTTGACCTGCACGCGGCCGGCGGCGATACCGAAGTCCTCGGCGATGCGCTCAGCCATGGCCGTGGACTTAAACGAGGACGCCAGCTTGCCGGTGCCCTTGGTATCGAGCAGGACGCGCTCACCCAACCGGGTCGGCTCAGCCTTCACCACCCGCGCGCCGGCCAAGCCCCAGTCCTCGAAGTAGGCTTCCCAGTCGATGCGCGGCACCTGGGGGACGACGACCTCAGGCGCCTTGGGCTTCAGCCCCATGCGGTGCAGGGCATAGCCGATGCCATAGGTGGTCAGGAAACCCCACGTCAACAGACCGGACGGGCCGCCGACCGGGCCGAGTTCGGCGGCCGTGGCCAGCCAGGCGCCCGAGGTGGCGGTGGCGGCGGTCGCCCCGCCGATGCGCCAATCGTCCAGGCGGTTCATCGCGGCGGCGTAGGTGGCGATCGATCCGGCCACAGTCACCAGGCCGATCCCCCACCACGGCAGGTGGTTGGCGTGCGCGAGCGCCCCCGCCCCGTACAGCGCGACGCCCCCCAGTAGCGGGGTTCGCTCGGCGGGGGCGGCTCGAAACCATCGGTAAGTCGCGCGGGCGGCGACTTTCAGCTGCCCCTCGGGCAGGTGGCCTTCGGCGGGCGTGTCGGCCTCGGCGGACTGCTCGACGCCCGCGACGGCGTGGTGGCGGTGAGGCGGTGTGGGGCACCGGTCGGCGGTCCGTCGAGTCACGACCAAAATTCCTCTCTTGCGAAGGGCCCAGGGGTCCGCGGTGGCCGCCCCAGCCGGCATGCGCCGGCTGGGGCGGGGCGGGAGGTGATCAGACGGCCTCGCCGGTCATCCAGCGGCCGTTGTAGGGCAGGACCACGCCGTTGGCGACGGCCTTCATGACCTCCTCATACGTGGTCACGAACCGCTGGTGCGCAGCGGTCATCGCCCGGGTCAGCTCCATAACGTGCTCGGCGAACTCGCCCAGGCCCTGCACGGAGTTGGGGTCCAGGCCGAGGCTGTTGAGGCAGTCCTCGTGCAGCGCCTCATACGCCTCGGCATATCCGCAGATCCCGGCGACCTCGCCGGTCATGAAGTTGATCAGCTCGGCGTCGGACTCGGCGTGGAAGGTGGCGACCCGCGCCGCGAGGGCTCGCCAGTCGAACGGGGCATAGGCGCTGATGCCGGCGGCGGCCTCGCCGGTGTCGGTGGTCGCGGCCGGGGCGTCGGTGGTAGCGGTCACGGGGGTTCCCTCCTCAGGGACGATGTGCAGCCGGGGTCGATCGGTGGACCGCTCGTCATCGGGACGAACGGGGTCAGCGGGCGCCGGGCCGGACTCGACGTCGGCGCGGGAGGAGCCCGGGGTGAAGGGGGCGGCCGGGTCCGGCGGGCGGGCGGCGTCCGCGTCGGCCGGGGCCGGGGTGTCCTCGGCGGGTTCGGGCAGGAACGGGTCTCGGAAGGCCGGGGCGTCGGGAGCGGACCCTTCGCCCTCGGCTGCGTCGTCCTTGGTCTGGATGCGGCGCCACAGCAGGGGGGCGCGTTCGCCGCGCTGGTCCCAGCGCCGGGTCGCGGCCTCGATCACCGCGCGTCCTCGCTCGGCGGCCTCTGCCGTCTTGCGGGCGGCCGTGGCCTTGGCCGCATCCGCCTGCTCGACGGCCTTGTCCTTGGCCTTGACGGTCGCGGTGCCCATGGCGCGGCCGGCCAACTCGCCCATGGCGGGCAGGAATCGGGTGGCCTCAACCTTCGGGGCACCCGAGGCGTTCCAGCCGCGGACCATCCATGAGGGCTTGTCGACCGCGGGGCGGTTGCTGGCCTTGGCGAACGCGGTGATGGCGTAGATGACGATCGCGGCGATCAGCAGGTGTTCAGGTCTCATCGGAGATGTCCTCCTGCGTGCTGAAGGGGGAAGGCATGGCTTTGAGATCGCCGCTCCACACCAGCAGGTAGTCGGACAGTTCCCGCCTGGCTGTGTGAACCGTGATCGCGGTCATGACGACCACGGTCGGGATGATGAGCAGCCAGGCGGGGATGCCGGTGAGCCAGTTCGTGAGCAGGACCAAAATCAGCACGAACAGCGCTTCGAGGAGGTTCGGCCGGTTGGCCCAGGTGGCGCGGGCCAGCTGGCCTGCGGTCGGCTTCTTGGTCATGGCCGGCACCTCAGCTCGCGCCGGTGATGCTGGACCAGGCCGCCGCGCTGATCGTGCGCACCCACGACAGCGATCCGCCGGCCGAGGCGTACAGCATCGGGACCAGCACGATCATGGCGTAGGTCGTCGGCCTCAGCCCGCCGCCGTCGAAGACGTCGATCAGGACGGCCACGAACAGCAGGACCGCCAGGATGAGGATGATGTGGGTGGAGGTGACCTCTCCGATGGAGAAGTCCAGGCCGCTCAGCCACTCACCGATGAACGTCCCGGCCAGGCCGGTCCCGCCGAGGAACATCAGGATGGAGATCACCCGGTTGAGCACCGGGCCGTTGAGCTTGCCGAGCTTGGCACGCTTCTTGTGCAGCAGGATTCCCAGCGCCAAGCACAAGATGCCGAACGCAATCGCGGGCGCGTCCATGACGAGTCCTTTCTGAACGTCACAGGTTGCCGCCGAGGTCGAAGACCACGACGGGGGATGTCGGTGCAGGTGATGCCGCCGAAGGCAGGGCGGAACGTCAGCGCTCCTCGCTGGGGGCGGGCTTGTCCTCACATGGTGTGAGCGGCGTGACCATCGCCGAGTCGAGAGCGTTGAGGGCGACGAGGACGACAGCGAGCCGCTCGGCGGGCGTCACAACTCCTGCCTGCACAGCGCGTTGGCACGGGTGGCCCGGTCGCGGGCGATCTGGTCGCGCTCAGCGGGCGTGTAGGGCCAATCACCCGCGCCATCGGGGTCGGGGTGGTACAGCTGCGCCTCCAACTGCGCGCGGGCCGTGGCTTCATCAGCGGCCCGTACGGTCCGGGGGCCGTTGAGCGTGGTGAAGGTGAAGCGCGCCATCACGCCACCTCCTTGAAGGGCCGGCCGCTGGCCAGCTGGTCAGCCAGGGTGTTGACCTCCGCAGCGGTGAGACCGGCCCACACTCCGTGCTTGGGGCGCAGCCGCACCGCGCGATTCAGGCACAACTGCTGGACCGGGCACTCGGCGCACACTTCGCGGGCCACCTGCTCTCGCGCGGCCTGCTCGTCGGCGGACTCGGCGCCGGTGTTCGGGCCGGTGTGCAGCTCGGGGTCGGGTCCGCACAGCGCATCCTCAGCTAGCCGACGCGACAGGTCATCGGTGATGGCATCGAGCAGATTCAAGGCAGTCTGGAGCAGGCCCTCGGCGGGGTGAGCGACGGGGAAGGGATCATCCCGGCACACGTCGGCCAGGGCCGTGAGGTGAGTCATGCAGGTGCTCCTTTAGGGGTTGAGGGGCGGCCGGCTTGCCTGGTGGCGTGGACGGCCGCCCCCTGCGACGGCTAGATGTCACGCGCAGAGGCTCCGCCTCTGCGTGGGCCGCCTTTTCAGTGGGAGGCGGTGACCCTGATTGAGTTGAGAAAGATCAAGTGCTCAGCCCGTCGGCGCGCGACGCAAGGTCGCCTTCCTAGGTCTTCCGGCTGTGCGGGAGGAAGTAGCGGTGTGGCTAACTAGCTGAGAACGCCGACGAAGGTCACCAAAGGGCTGGTCACCGTTGTCGAGTCGTGCTCACATCAACCTGTACTGTGCTGGTACGCACCAACATAGATGGCACTGTGCTAGCACGCAATAGCTCGTGTCATAGAAGTTGGGCGTAGCGGGATCTAGGCTTGGGGGGTGGCTATCGACGACAACGACCCGCGCCCGCCGTTCTTGCAGCTAGCTGATGACTTGCGCCACCGCATCGAGTCGGGCGAGTACGCACCGGGTGCTCGCCTGCCCTCTATCCGAGAGCTGGCTAAGACGTACGGAATCGCAGCGCAGACAGTTCAGAACGCGCTTCGCGAGCTTCGTCACGAGAACCTCGTCGTGTCTCAACAGGGCCGTGCCCTCTTCGTCCGGGATCCTGAACGCGCAGTCCCCGCTGTGCCCGCATTGGCAGATCGGGTCGCCGAGCTGGAAGCGAAGCTCAAAGTTCTTGCTGGTCGGGTCGAAGCTCTGGAGACCACCAAAAAGAACGGGTGACAGTACGCTCATCCTTACGTCACCTCCCTTCTCCTTCATTGCTGTGGACTGAGGCAGTAATTCCCGCTTGACTGGACACCTCAAGAGTGCGTCATCCTGAAGGCTCGCCACAGCGCGCACAAGGGGGCGCAAATGTGCACTCGGAGAGGCGGCGATGGGGGAGAGGACTCCTAATGATCGATTAGCCCGGCTCATTGAGGAAGCAGGGCTTTCGCATAAATCGTTTGCGCGCGCCGTCCGGGAGACCTCAGAAAACGCCGGATCGCCCATCGGCTGTGACCACACGTCGGTAAGTCGCTGGCTCCAGGGCATGCGGCCTCGCGCCGATGCCGCCAACCTGATCACGGCGGCCCTCAGCAGGACTCTCGGTAGGGAGGTGACTCTTGCCGATGCAGGTTTGGCGGCATCAGCCAAGCTGCCTTTGACCCTTGGGTTGACCTATCCCGAAGCTCTTGCTGAAGGGGTAGAGACGGTTACGCAACTATGGCAGGCCGACCTTGACGAGGCATCAAGCGTGCTAAAGGGGCAGATCAGCGCACCAGCGTGGAATAACGCCTCCCTGACCTGGCTCCTTGCGGCCCCTACCACCATGAGCGAGAAGCCACACGGGCTTCGAGTCGGGCAAGCCGATACCATGCGATTTCGGGCGACTATTGATCTGTTTGCGCAGATGGACAATCGATTCGGTGGTGAGCACGCTCGGCGGTCGCTCATCCACTACCTGGCCACGGATGGTAAACGGCTCCTGCATAGCCGGGCATCAGAGAGGACGAGAGGGCAACTTCTTTCCGCCGTGGCGGAAGCAACTCTTCTCGCAGCCTGGATGTCCTATGACAGCGGTTTACACAGCCTGGCTCAGCGCTACTTCATCCAGGCGTTGAGCCTCGCGCAGACGGGCAACGATCGATTGCTGGCCGCCAGCGTTCTTGACGCCATGAGCCATCAGGCGACCTTCGTCGGGAGATACCGTGAAGCCGCCAATCTGGCCAAGGTCGCTCGTCAGGGAGTCGGAGGTGCGGCAACTCCGACGTTGACGGCTCACTTCCACGTAATGGAAGCGCGGGCACTGGCTCGTCTGGGCGATGCAACCGCGTGTGACCGGGCATTGACAGAGGCCGTACGAGAGTTCGAGCGTAGGAACCCCGATGATGATCCGGAGTGGATCCGCTACTTCGATGATGCCGAACTCGCCGCAGAGTTCGGCCACTGCTTCCGGGACCTGGCGCGGCCGGTGGTGGCGAGTCATTACGCCACCCAGTGCCTCGGGACAGGCGGGGATGGCACCTACCTGCGAAGCGATTTTTTCGCCACGATGGTCCTCGCAGATGCCCACCTCGGGGCAGGTGAGGCGGAGCAGGCATGCTCTGTCGTTCTGGACGCGCTGCGGCTCGGAGAACAACTTCGCTCTGCTCGCTGCGCGAGCTACCTCCGGGAGTTCTCGGTACGGCTTGCGCCTGCGGCAAAGTCCCTTGGGATTAGGGACTTCCACGAGCAGGCGGTGGACTTCTCCCTGTGGCAACAGGTGATGGCGGCTTAGTAGGGCTCCCAGTCGTGTCGGCTGGCACCCGTCCGCAGGGCCTGGATGCGCTTTTGTACCTCAGCGGCGGCCCGTTCATCGTCCGGAGCCTTCTGGCTGAGCCATGTCACCATGAGGAACTCTCGAACATCCCGGAGCACCGGGTAGCCATGCCAGGTCATCACGTCGAACCCGTAGATCTCACAGAACCGGGCATACTCCTCGTCGGTGTGCCAACCGAAGCGTTCATAATAGATGGCGGTGAGTACCAGATCCCATTCCCGAGGGCCGGCGGTGAAGCTGTCCAGGTCAATGAGCACCGGTCGGCCGGCGCGGTCATGAATCACGTTGCCTACGCTGGCGTCTCCGTGGATGGCTCCTTGCGGGAGAGTGAACTCCAGCCCTGCGTAGGCCGCGCGCAGCCCTGCAAGACGCTCGTGAAGGAAAGCCTCGTCCTTCTGGGTAAACCACCTATTGGACGTGATACGGCGCTCAGCACGGGCGAAGGGCTCAAGGCGGCCAAGCTGAACTGAGCAGGGTACCTCCAGTGCATGCAGCTGCGTTAGCAACTCGGCTACCTCGGCAGGGGTGCCATACTCTTCCCTCTCGGAAACGGACTCCCAGAATGTGGCCAGGCGGCCGTCCACGATGACCGGCTGATCCAAGGGAAGCGCCCGAACAGCGGGGAAGCCTTCATCAGCGAGCCATCGAGAGACGGCTACTTCCTTGCGCACATCCTGCTCATAGGCGACTGTACGGGCAATACGTACGATCACGGGCTGAGTGAGCCGGTAGACAGCGTTCTCCCCCAACCTGATCAGTTCGGCGCCATCCGCGCTCAGTTCGACCAGGGAACACGCCTCGATCAGCGTCTTTTGGGTGCTCTCGGCAGTGAACGTACTACTCATGGCCTTGGACTCCTCTGCGGTCGGTCACTGGAACTCAGCCAGGAGTTCGCCTGCTGCGCCTGCCAGTGCCACGGACAAGTTGTTTGGGGCGTGGAGCCACTGCCAGCCGCGTTCGGCGTCGAACCGGTGAAGTCGCTGGGTCAGTCCCTCAAGTTCTGTTGCCATGTTCAACGACCCTATCCAGGCTCCGATCCGCTACCACTCCTGCGCAATGGACTCTCCGACCATCTGTGTGCGGCCGAAAAACCGAACGGAAGTGTCGGCGCAACCCGTTACGGTACGCATGTGTCCTCCTAGGCCTGCGAGGTTGACGCATTTTTCGGTTGACAACCACATACTGATCTCTCGCTCGTTCTCTCAGCTCCGTCGCTCCTTGACAACACCACAGGCGGTACCGCTTCCCATAAGCCTCAACGACTCAGGTTCGGAACCTCAAGCTCGCACGCTTTCTCGGGGAGGTTCCGAACTCCAACCAAGCCGTTTCGTGGACAGACCGGACAGTTTAGATGCGTTCTTTCACATACTCTCAGTTATCAATCCAGCTCAGGAACCGCGTCAACCTGGCTTCGTCGCCGGGCCTCATTGCGGTGTTGATCCGCAGGTTCAGCTCTACAACGGCGCCCTGGCGTCAACCTGGCTTCATCGCTGGGCCTCATTGCGGCTGCTTCTGATCCCACTCCATGGGCAGCTGGCAGGCACCTTCACCTGGCTTCACCGCCGGGCCTCATTGCGGCGCTGAGGCGTACGCGCTGTGCAGTTCACGACAGGCGCACGCCACCCTGGCTTCGCCGCCGGGCCTCATTGCGGCAACTACGTCGCGGCCTTCGCTGACTACCTGAGCGATGCCTCCATCTGGCTTCACCGCCGGGCCTCATTGCGGCTCCAAGAAGGGAGTGGGCTTGGCGGCGCCGTTGGTATCTCCACCTGGCTTCATCGCCAGGCCTCATTGCGGTATTTCCTCCATGATCAGAAGGATGCGGGGTAGGGCCCCTCCACCTGGGCTCATTGCGGTTTGTTGTCCATCCCACGGTCGTCGCCCTGGCCGATGGCTTCATCCCGGCTTCATCGCCGGGCTTCATTGCGAGGACTGTTCTATCTCGACCTCTACAACGATCACGACCCGCTACCCCTCTGAGGGTGAGTTGATAACGGCCTTGCCAAGCAACGAGCACTTCTATCAACCCACCGTGAAATGTCGGTGCCTGTATGTAAAGTCAGCCTCCGCTCGGCTCAGTCATACGGATCGAGCACGAGCGAGCCAACAGGTCAGGCCATGTCTGGTGTGCTTACCAGGGGCCTGCTCATGAAGCCAGCGGAGGTCGAGACATGGTTGAGCACATCGTCAAGCGGCTGGTAGATGCCGTCAGCGAGGATCGACGAGATGCGGGAATCGGCGTAGAAACGGTCTACCGCCCAGCAGCCGGGGACAAGGTCATGCCCCCATCGTTTCCTGGAAGCGATGGACCGTACCTGATGGAGACGCGATGGGTAGGTGGTGAGGCGAAGAGGGTCGTTGTCTTGGATCAGGTGCCTTCGCAGGCCAACCGGGTCGAGGAGGCGTTACTTGTGGCCCGTGACGCCGGCCGGATTCAGCTTCCGCTGTTTGAGTTGATGGCCGAGACCAGCCGAGGGCCGCTCCGTCTCACCTCGCTGGAGTTTCCGCACCGCTATGCGGACGCTTATCTACGCGACAGCACGGTGGAGGGCGTGCGCTTCGACCGCAGCGAAGTGGGTCAGCATCTGCGGCAGGTCAGCGCGTTGGACGTGCGCCCCCTGTATGAGCGTGACCCTGGCTCGCTGTTGTTCGGCGCATGGGACTCACATCGCAAGGGGCGATGGCCGAAGTTCGCCCGGATCTACTCCTCTTCGATCGTGGGCCTGGACCCGCAGGAGGGCCAGCGTAAGGCGACCCGAGTGGACCCGCTCAACCTCACCGGAGCGATCGACGACAAGGCCAAGTCGGAGACCGACTGGCAGTACGTGCTGGTCGGTGAGAAGAAAGAAAAGAAGCAGGGCCAGCGGCTGAGCGAGATCGGACATGGCAATATCGCGCCGGGAGATGCCCACGGCGGCGTTTCGATCGTGGAGGCTCGGCGCTCTGGTTGGATCTCGCTGGCGGCCATCGAGCGACTGCGATTCGGCGATGCCCCTGCGGAAGCCGCGCAGTTGGCGAGGGCCACGCTGGTCGCGTTGGCGCTGGCCGGGGATCGTCTGGCGTTCGGCCGTCCGTCGGTGTGGCTGCGCTCAGGATGCGATCTCGTCCGGTCGGCCGAGGTACTGGCGTTCGAGCAGGACGGCGGTGCCCGGGAGGAGTTCACCCTGTCCGCGGGTGAGGCCATCGAGGTCTTTCACGAGCTGCGAGATCGCGCGGCAGCAGCCGGCGTAACGATGGCCACGGATGCCATTCGGCTGGAGCCGATGCCGTCGCTGGCCAAGGCGATCGAGTTCTCCACGACCAAGTCCGCGGCGGAGGAGTAACCCCCGATGCCGGTGGCAATCACGGTCTGCCTACGGGCGGGCCGCTACGAGGCGGCTGGAATGCGGCCCTCACAGGCGGAATGGCCGCCGCACCCGGCGCGGCTGTTTTGTGCCCTGGTGGCTTCTGCCGCTGATGACAATGACTGGGCTGTGCTGCGCTGGCTGGAGGCGGCGGGCGTCCCGGAGGTGTGGGCGTGCGAAGCCGCCGACCAGGAAGCCGTCGAAGGCTATGTGGTGACGAACACGATCAAGGGCGAGGGCGGCAGCCAGTCGTGGCCGGGACGCACCAACGGGTCACGATCGCGAGTCTCGGCGATTCCCCAGGTTCCGACGTTCACGGTCGTATGGGCGCATGCCGTTCCCGACGAGGAGACGCTGGTGCGGCTGCGCAGGCTTGCCCGGCGCGTGCCGTACGTGGGTCGCGCGACCTCGACGGCGATGCTCAGCGTGGCGGCCGAGGTCGACGTGCCGGGGCCGCAATGGGCGCGCTATGTCCCTTCGCGGATCGGGGAGCACGCGCTCGCCGAGCTGCGTATCCCCTACCCTGGTTATACCGACCAGCTCCAGCACGCCTATGCCGATGGTCAGCGCGCGTGGGCCGTGGCCCGCAGCGTCCCCTACACCGTTGCCGGGCGAAAGGCGAAGCCTGCGGCGGCGGAGGGGCCTTTCTCTGATCTGGTGGTCTTCCGCTTCGCACCGCGTGTCGTCCAGCCGGCCGGGGATGCGCTTTTGACGTTGACCGCGAGACTTCGTCAGGCGGTGATCCAGCGCATCGGTAGCGATGTCCCGGTCGAGGTGTCAGGGCACGGGGCCGATGACCGGGCGCACCTGGGCTACCTTGCCCTGCTCAATGTCGGTCACGACAACGCCGACGGTCACGTGCTCGGTGTGGCGCTTGCCGTGCCGCGGACGATGGACGCGGGCAGCCTCGATCGGCTTCTGGAACGAACCATCGATGACCCGATTCGCCGGTTGACGATCCGCCGCGACCAGACGATCGCCATAGATCATGATCCGTATCTGACGGCTTCGCTGCGGCTGACCCCCGAGTGGTGGATGGCAGCCCCCCGAGGCAGCCGCAGCTGGGTGACCGCCGCGCCGCTGATGCTCGACCGCTACCCCTCCCGAAAGCACGACGCCCGTTCCCTGGTGTTTCGGAGCCTAGCCACCGCCGGATACCCCGAACCGGAGGAGGTCGAGATCTCTCCCGCAGGGTTGACGCAAGGGGCCGTGCACCGGCCGCGTAAGGGCACGATTCCCGAAGGGCGACCGGTCCGGCCGATGGTGCATGCGCGGGTGACGTTCGCCCAGCCGGTCGTCGGCCCCGTGCTGGCGGGGTCGATGCGCTATCTCGGGCTGGGGTTGTTCGTCCCGGACAGGAGCAGCCGATGAGCGCGTTGACCGCCGCGGACTTCTCCGCGTTCCTTGTCGAGACTCACGGCCGAAAGCCGTTTCCGTGGCAGCAGCGCCTGGTCGAGCGCGTGCTGACGGACGGGCGGTGGCCGGATGTCTTGGACGTTCCGACCGGCCTGGGCAAGACCACGATGATCGACATTGCGGTCTTCGTGGCCGCAGCAGGCATTGAGTGCGCGCGCCGCCGGTTGTTCTTTGTGGTGGATCGCCGTTTGGTCGTCGACGAGGCCTACGAGCACGCCACCGCGCTGGCCACAGCGCTTGCCGAGCCCAAGGGGCCGATCAGCGCCTCCGTCGCCCAAGCCCTGCGCCAAAAAGACGACGACGGGCCGGCGCTGCAGGTCACGCGGATGCGCGGTGGCGTCACGTGGTCGTGGCGGTGGCTGGAGCGCCCCGACCGATATGCGGTGGTGGTCGGCACCGTCGACCAGATCGGCAGCCGCCTACTGTTTCGCGGCTACCAGGTCGGCCAGCATCTGCGTCCCATCGACGCCGCTCTGACCGGTACCGACAGCCTGATCGTGATCGACGAGGCGCACCTGGCCGAGCCGCTGATCAAAACCATCCGATCCGCCTTCACCGCGGACCGCCCGCAGGTCGCGGTGGGGCCGCAGCCGACACTCATCACCATGTCGGCGACCACACCCGCGCACCAGGGACAGCAGGTGCATCGGGCCGACACCGACGAGCAGAACGAGATCGCCCGCGAACGGCTGGCCGCTTCCCGCCGCCTACATCTCCTGCAACCGGAGGTGACCAAGAAGAACGCCGGTGCTGTGATGGCCACGACGATGGCCACCTGGGCGAAAACTCTGGCCGGCGACGCCCAGTCAGGGCACGTCGTCGCTGTCATCTGCAACACGGTCGGTCGAGCGCGTGCCGTGCACACCCTCCTCCAGGGCGGTGACGCCGATGTGGAACTGCTGATCGGTCGCAGCCGGCCAATCGACCGTGAATATCTGCTCAAGCGCTGCTACCCCCGGATGAAGGTGGGCCGTACCCGCGCCGCGGGCAGGCCGTTGATCGTGTGCGCCACCCAGACGGTCGAGGTCGGCGCCAACATCGACGCTGATCATCTGGTCACCGAGTCGGCTTCGCTGGCGGCACTGATCCAACGGCTGGGAAGGGTCAACCGGCTCGGCAAGCTCACCCGGGCCGATGCGGTAGTGGTTCATGACGCGAGTGTCGGGGTGGACGATCCGGTGTACGGCCCGGCCCGCCAGGCCACCTGGCAATGGCTCAGCACACTGACCGCACCGCTTACGTCGGACCAGTTGGGCGACGGACTCGATGTCTCGCCGCTGGCCCTTCGTACGCTTCTGGAGCCTGTGGAGTCGGTCGTGCGGCAGGGGATGCGCGAGCCGCTACCGTACATGCCCGTACTGTTCGACCACGTGCTGGACGCCTGGGTACGAACCTCCCCCATTCCCCACCCTGACCCGCCGATCGCCCCGTATCTCCATGGGATCGATCGGGGAAGTCCCGACGTCGCGGTGGTCTGGCGATCAGGACTGGCCCAAGGGGATCCGCAGGCGTGGCCGGCGGCGGTCGCGCAGCTGCCGCCGTCCACCGAAGAGGCCGTCGAGGTCTCCCTGCACGCGGTACGGCGCTGGCTGGCCAAGGAGGACAGCACCGAACCGGTGGCCGATGTGGAAGGCACCCCTCAGGACGAGGAGCTACCGCCGAGCCGTTCTTGGCAGCTGGAGCAGGTGGTGCGCTACCGGGGCAAGGACGACACCACACTGATCACTCCGGCCGAGATCAGGCCAGGTGATCTGATCGTGGTGCCTTGTGAGCAGGGCGGCTGTGATGAGTACGGCTGGAACCCCGCCTCCACATCCCCTGTCCTTGATGTGGCCGACCTCGCCTACCGCGGTGGCCGCCCTGTTGCGCGGCTCGGCCCGGCGATCATCGAGACCGCCGACCGCGAATCTCCCGCTATCGGGCAAGCGCTGCGGGATCTGATCGACCGCACCCGCGCCGACCTGGCCGACGACACTCCACCCGCCGTCAGCGTCTACCGCAAGGAACTCCAGCGGATCATCGACCTGCTACCAGCAGAAGACCTGAAGAATCCGCTGCCGCTGGCTCGTAACCTGCGCGCTCTGACCCGCTGCACGGTCACCTTCGTCGACAAGGCCCCGTACGTGGCGCTGCTGACCATCAAGGGCGGGGCGTGGGTCGGGGACGCCGACGCCTGGGGTTCGTCCGTGGCCGGTTCCGGCAAAAAGATGCCCCTGCTCGTTCACGAGCGCGCTGTCGCCAAGCGGGCCGAGGAGTTCGCTGCCAATCTCGGCCTGGGACCGGTGCTGGTCAACAGCGTGCGAGTCGCGGCGCTATGGCATGACGAAGGCAAACGCGACCCCCGCTTCCAGGCGATGCTGCACGGCCGCCCCCCTCGCGTCCTACGCCGTGGAACCCAACGGGAACTGCTGGCCAAGTCCGGCCTCGATCCCGCCGACCGCGCCGCCTACCGACGGGCCAAACTCATCTCGGGCTACCCCGACGGGATGCGCCACGAGGCTTTGTCAGCCCGCATCGCCCGCCTCCACTTGGAGACCGAATCCCATGATGTCGATCCCGACCTCGTGATCCATCTGGTCGCGGCTCACCATGGCCGCAGCCGCCCTCTGCTGCCCCCCGTCACCGATTCGGTTCCAGAAACCGTCCATATCGACGGGTCGTTGGTGACCCTCGACACCGGCGAAACCCTCGACTGGGACGCCCCTCGCAGGTTTGCCGCACTCAACCAGCGCTACGGCCGCTGGGGACTGGCCCTGCTGGAGTCCATCGTGCGACTGGCCGACATCTGGTGCTCCGAGCGCGAAGAGGAGGGCACAGCATGAACACCGTCGAACTGTCCGCCCTGGACGGCCGCGACCCCCTGGGGTTCCTCGCAACCCTGGGCCTGCTGCGAGTCTTGGGAGACAAGGTACGGCTCAGCTTCTCCGACACCACCGGCTGCGCCCAAATCCACAGCGCCTTCCAAAACACGGACGACATCGCATGCGCGCTGCGAGACATCGTCGAAGCCACCGACGAAGACGCAGCGCTCCCCACGCTGGGACCGAAGTTTCCGCTGCGCCCGGCTCCGCCCAGCCGAGCACGTGACGCGGAAAAGACCGACGAGAGCGACCCTATGCGGGTGCTTCGTCCGGCGTACGGCGAGTATCTCTACGATCGGGTAGAGGCTCTGGGGAGCGAGGCCGTCATGTGGTTGTCGTTCCTGATGACGGACCTGGCGGTGGATCCCGCCGGGCGGGCCGCTCTCACGCCATACATGGCTCCGGCCGGCAAGCAGGCCGTTTGGACCTTCTTCCGCAAGTCCCTGGAAGTGGTGCGAGCAGAACCGTCCCGGCTCACCGAAGCTCTGACCGGCTGGCGCCGAGTAGACGGCTTCACCGGCGAATATCTCGACCATCGTGTCCTACGCAGTGCCGCCGACCACCCGTCAGGGAAGTCCATGCCCGCTGGGGTCCCCGGTGCCACCTGGCTGGCCACCCAGGCACTGCCCTTGCTACGCGTCACTGGAGACGGTCGCAACGTCTCCGCCACGCTATGGCATCGCCACAACCGACGCACAGTGATGATCTGGCCTGTGTGGAAACCCGCTCTCGACATTCACGCTGTCCAAGCGCTGCTCGACCATCCAACGTTGCGGCCTTCCCCCGCGCGGCAAGGGCGGCCCATCGCCGTCGAACGCGAGGGCCTTCTCCCTTTGGGCGTCTTCGACGTCTACGGAGCAGAACGTCAACCCATCGAAGGCGGTAAAAGCGCCGGCGTTCTTGCTCCTGTCCACATCGCCCATAGGCCAGACTGATCTCTCGCCTGGCCCTCAGTCCCATCGCTTTTTGACAACATCACAAGCAATACGGTGTCCCAGTGAGCCCAACGATTCGAGTTCGGAACCTCAAGTACGCACGTTTTCCCGGGGAGGTTCCTAAGCTCAACCAAGCCGCTTCGTGGACAAATCGGGCAGCGCTAGCGTGCTCTCCCGGACACTTTTGGTTATCGCCCCAGTTCACGAACCCTGCACCCCGGCCTCATCTCCGGGCCTCATTGCGGCTACGACTGGGACGGTGACGGCCTGGCCGATCACGTCCTGCACCCCGGCCTCATCTCCGGGCCTCATTGCGGCGGGTCGTACGTCCAGGTGACGACGGCCCCGCCGCGGGTCTGCACCCCGGCCTCATCTCCGGGCCTCATTGCGGCCCAGCAATGAGCACTACTACCAACCCACACGTGGTCCTGCACCCCGGCCTCATCTCCGGGCCTCATTGCGGCTAGTACATGATCGTGTTGTCGTGTGCCCAGTGGATCTGCTGCATCTCGGCTTTATCTCCGGGCTCCATTGCGGCGGCGACATCATCGACTGGCAGATGCTCGCGATCTACCAGCTGTATCCCGGCTTCATCTCCGGGCCTCATTGTGGGGAGCGGACCGCGCTGTCGGCCGGTGAGTCGCCGGCCCGCTGCATCCTGGCTTCATCGTCGGGCCTTATTGCGGCCAAGTGATGTCTTGCCTCATGCCGATGATCGCCTTAGTGGTGTATCCCGGTTTCACTCCCGGGCCTCATTGCGGCACCGACATGGACACCCCACCCGCCGGGAAGGCTGCACCCCGGTTTCACCCCCGGGTCTCATTGCGGCTTGCCGCCCGCGGTGCCCTTGGCTTTCGCCGTCCCCGCTGCACCCCGGTTTCACCCCCGGGCCTCATTGCGGCATGTCCGCGAGCGCCAGCACGATCCGGCGGTAGCAGGCTGCACCCTAGTTTCACTCCCGGGTCTCATTGCGGCTTGCAGCGCGCGCACCGGGTGCACTGGCACCGGTACCGCTGCATCCCGGTCATCTCCGGGCCTCATTGAGGCGGGAGCCAGTAGACCAACCAACCAGGCGAGAGGAGGATGCTGCGTCCTGGCTTCATCGTCGAGTCTCATTGCGGCAAGCGGGGAGTCTGGTACACGGCGCCGCGGGACCTGGCTGCATCCCGGCCTCGCCCCGGGCCTCATTGCGGCGACTTCGAGGACGGGGGAGCCGCGTAGGTTATGTCGGCTCTGTCCTGGCTTCATTGCCGGGCCTCATTGCGGTCGCGACTCTCAGGCCGACTACGACGGCCACCTGCACGGCTGCATCCCGGTTTCAGTCCCGGGCCTCATTGCAAGGGCTGCTGTATCTCAACTTCTACAACGATCGCGGTCCGCTCCGCCGCTGTTAGCAACAGGCGCTGAGATAGCCACTAGTGGATAGTGCTGTGCCGAATGCGTGCTGAAGTTCTGTGTGGCCACAGGGCTTCAGCGCTGTTTACCCAGGTAGACAGGTTGATCGGAGGTCGCAGTGAGCGGGACTCATAATCCCTGGGCTGCCCTCTGGTTCTTCCGCGTGGTTGCGTGCGTGGATACAGCCGACGTCTAGCGCCCTGTCACGGGATGACGCTCGTAGCGCCACGGTGCATTGCCCAGTGCTCAGCGATCCACTTTTTATGGGCTTTGGCGAGGGGCACAGCCAGCGGCTGGCCGTGCAGCTTGTCATAGTCGGAGTAGGCGCGGATGCTGGGTGCGATGTCCAGAGTCATCGTGGTTGGGTTGATCGCGATCTGTCCGAGGTCGAATAGGCGGTGGACGTCGCGGCGCAGCAGCAACCCGCCGTAGGTATGGTGCATGCCGCTTCTGGCGTAGCTGTACAGGTGTGCCGCTTCCAGGGTCGCCGCGGGCATGGGGCCGAGGAAGGCGCATACCTCGCCGAACTGCTCCAACAAGCTGGCACGAAAGACGGCCTGGCCGTTGCGGACGCGGACTGTCCTGGTCTTATGTCCCCCGGCGATGACCTTGCGCGTGTTGTCCGCGATGTCCAGGGGGGTGGCGTTCTTCCCCGTCTCCACGCGGGTACGGAAGTCGTCCCAACGCAGGCGCCGCAGGGCATTCTGTGAATTGGGCTTTTCGCATAGAGCCCGCAGCTCCGGTGCCGAGACGTGACCGCGGAGGTCGATCCAGCCGGCCTCATAGCGGGCGCGGTAGGTGGTCACCGGGACTGTCTTACCGTCCGGAGTGTCAAACTCCGCCTTGCACTGATCATTCCAGCACCGGTACCTCGGTGTCATCGTCGTGCGTTCGGCGATGTCCGCCTTCTTGCACTTAGGGCACCAGCTGAGGTCCTTGGTGCCAGGGCCAGTCGTGATGTCCTCGATCACGGACAGGCCCAACAGGGCATCCCCGTCCCACAGCACGATCGTGTCCCCGACTTGGACGTGGGATGCGTTGGGTACCTTGCTGTCCCAGCTGTAGTGGGTGGCGGGGTTGTCGTCATACCCTTCACCTACGCGCTTGGCCTTCGCGGTCAGGTACATCAACCACGCTGTCACGTGACTCCTCCGTTGCCCGGCACCCGCCCCAAGCCCGCCGGCCACGCGCACGCTCGCGGCCTCGGGGACGGCTCACATGGTCAACGTAGCGGGCGGTACTGACAGTGCCTTAAGGCAGTCGCAGGGCCCATTTATGGACCTACCGTGGACCAGAACGCCAGTCTGACGGCGAGTCGGAGCGTTCTCCCAGCTCAAAGGGATGCGCAGCGGGGATGTGTAACCCTCTCCGGAGCCGGGAGCGCAAGTTCGAATCTTGCAGGGGGCACCAGGGGGAAACCCGGAGACGACCCGCGGAAACGCGGGTCGTTTTGCTTTTCGGAGTCCTCCGGCCTGGGTCTCCGGCGTGCGTTGATCGCGCCAGCGAGATCGGATGGTCGTCTGTGACGTACTGGGTTCTGTCTCACCAGTAGACGCGAGTCACGTCAGAACGGTCTCGTGCGCTCCTGTGGTCGGTTGACGCGTCGCGACCACCCCTGAGATCTTGCGTGTCGCCGCCTCCCCCGAACACATGCGGGCCTCACCGTTTCCGGCCACTTGGGGCTGGAGGCGGTTCCCCTTCGGGATCCACTGCCCAGCGCCTCCGCTGAACCGGACATTGTTCGGCTGGATGTCCCTTTTGTGAAACTCCGTGTCTGTTCATTCCTGTTCCGCGTCGCTGCGGAGTGAATATTTCGGATAACCAATTTTATATATAGCTACGAACAGAATATCCGAATTTCCTTTTTGAAACTCGACGCTTCGCCGATTCGTTGCTCTTTGTGGTCGCACTAGATCAAACCCGAGCCGATCAGAACTGTATCCCGGGTGCGGATGGTGGGGCCGGACAGAGGGAGGCGGAAAGGGGTCCTATGGCGGAGATCGCCACTGCTTCGACGATTCGGCGGGTCGCGACTTGGCACACAAGGGCGAGTGTGGCTCTCGTGGTGCCGAGTCTTCTGTTAATGATCTTGGTGTTGGCCGGCTGCTCGGCTTCCGGGGTCGAGGGGTCGTATCGGCCGGCGTTCATCCCCGTGAAGTTCACGGTGAACCCCTCGGGGGATTTGCAGATCAGTGGCGAAAGTTCTCTCGTAACCCCCGTGGGGGTCTTCTCGATCGGCGCGAAATATGATCTGCCCTCCCGGGACGGCGACGCCATCTATGTGATCATTCGGGATGGGAACGCATCCCATGACCGATCAATAGCCGGATTCGATCATATTTATGAGATCAAGAGCGGAGCGGGTGAGTTCAAGGCCGTTGTGAACGGGACGACCTCCATTCAGGTCGTCAATCGCGAAGTGCTCATCGACATCACCCAGGGAACGGTCCAGACGATCGAGTTCACGGGGGCGGAGGCCGTTCTCCGAGAGCGCCCCGCCGACATCATGACACGGTGGGAGGACTACTGGGCGTCCTCGTTCTACGTCCCCTTCGCGCTGTCTCGCTGGGCGTACGACGACTCGACGATGTCGAAGTGGTTCGGCATCGGTTTCGTCTGGTTCCTCATCCGCCTCCTGGTGGCCCTGGTTCTTTTCGTGGTCGACGTCTTCCTGACGTTGGGCTGTGTCCTGGCCGCCGTCGCCTTCGTGATCTTCGGTCCTACCGGTCAGAACATCATGTACGGGCTGGAGGTTTTGTTCACGTTGTTCGTGCTCGCTTGGGGATGGGCGATCGCGATGGACCTGTAAGCGTCGTGGGCCCACCGGAGTCGGGCCGGGTGATCATCCCCGGCGCCGGGCCGGGGCATGGGTCGCCCTGAGGTCGGCGGCCTGAGCGCGGGCCTCGCGAGAGGTGTCGACGGGGGAGTTGCCGACGATCGCCGACCCGTCTCCGGACGGGTCGGCGATCTGTTGTGCCGAAGCTTCTGGCGGTCCTGTCGCGGACCGCCGATCATCGAGCCCCCGGTGGGGCGAGGGTCGTCGGTGACCCGATCCGGCCCCGAGGGAGAGTGTCGAGGGGCGCTCGATCTGAGGTTGTGATGTGGCGTCCCTGGTCAGTGATGTGCGCGTGACCGATTTTTAATGATTGAAACTGTTGCTTTCCACGCACAAGCGCGCAATTCTGTGACGAAACGAGAGGAGGAGGCGAATCTCGCGTGCTGACATGAGTCCTACGGTTATGGGCCTTGTCACTCCGGCGCTCGTGGCGAGGGCGTTGGCGGAGAGTGCGGAACAGTGCGCATGCCATCACGATCCGAACTCCGTTCACGAGGAGTCACATGCGTCTCCGAGCAATCGTCTCCCCGGTCCCCCCGGCTTCTTCCGCCGCTCAGGGCCTCTCGACCGCGGCCGTTTCCCCGGTCGCCCCCACCCCTGTCTCTCCGGTCGCCCCGGCCACTCGCACGGCGGGCGGCACGGCCGCCCAGCCCGTCCGGGACGAGGTTCACTCCCTATGAAGATCGCATTCCTCGGCGCGGGCAGCGTCGAGTTCACCCAGGGTCTGCTGGCCGACCTGTTCGCCTTCCCCGACCTGGACGGCCTGGAGATCGCCCTGCACGACATCCACCCCGAGCGGCTCGACACCGCCGAGGCGGCCGCCCGGTTCATCGCGGGGACAGAGACGGGGACGGGGGTGAGGCCGGGCGGGAGGACGGCGAAGATCTCCGCGCACCTGGAGAGAAGGCGCGCGCTCGAGGGCGCCGACTTCGTCATCAACATCATCCAGGTCGGCATGATCGACGCGACCCGGATCGACTTCGAGATCCCCGCCCGCTACGGACTGCGCCAGACGATCGCCGACACGATCGGCGTCGGCGGGATCTTCCGGGCGCTGCGCACGTTCCCCGTGCTGGAGGGAATCGGCCGGGACATCGCCGAGGTCTGCCCGGACGCGTGGCTGCTCAACTACACCAACCCGATGGCCATGAACGTCTGGTACCTGGCCGCCGCCACGCCGGTCCGCAACGTCGTGGGGCTGTGCCACTCGGTCTTCTGGACCGCGCACGACCTGGCCGGGCTGGTCGGCGTGCCGTTCGAGAAGGTGAACTATCTCGCGGCCGGGGTCAACCACCAGGCGTGGATGCTGCGCTTCGAGTCCGAGGGGGAGAACCTCTACCCGAGGCTCGACGAGGCCATCGCCCGCGATCCCGGGCTGCTGCGCCGGGCGCGCGTCGACATGTACCGGCGGCTCGGCTACTACCCGACCGAGACCAGCGAGCACTCCGCCGAGTACGTGCCGTGGTACCTGCGCGACCCGGCCGAGGTGGAGCGGCTGCGCATCCCGGTGGGCGCCTACCTCGGCATCAGCGAGGAGAACGTGCGCCGCTACGAGGCGACCAGGGACGCCCTGCGGGCGGGCAGGTCCCTGGAGGTCGAGGCCACCATGGAGTACGCCCCGCAGATCGTGCACAGCATCGCGACGGGGACGCCCCGGGTCATCCACGGCAACGTGGTGAACAAGGGGCTGATCTCCAACCTGCCGGACGGCTGCGTCGTCGAGGTGCCGTGCCTGGTCGACGCGCTCGGCGTGCGGCCCACCGCGGTGGGCGAGCTCCCCGCGCAGTGCGCCGCGCTCAACCGCTCCTACGTCAACGTCAACGACCTCACCGTCAGGGCCGCGGTGGAGGGTCGCCCCGAGCACGTGCGGCACGCCGTGATGGCCGACCCCAACGCCGCCGCCTCCCTGACCGTCGAGCAGATCTGGGAGCTCTGCGACGACCTGGTCCGCGCCCACGGCGACCTGCTCCCCGAACCCCTCAGGAGTATGTGATGAAACGGAGCGTAGTGCTGCTCCTGCTGGCCGCGTTGCTGGCGGGCTGTGGCTCCGGAGCGAAGGACGACGCCTCGGGACCGGTCGAGATCGTGTGGTGGCACGGCCAGGTCGAGAACCAGGCCAAGGTGCTGGAGAAGCTGACCGCCGACTACAACGCCGCCCATCCCGACGTCAAGGTCGTCGCCGCCGTCGGCACCACCAACGTCGACGACATGCTGCAGAAGGTCCAGGCCGCGCTGGCCGGGGGCAAGGCGCCCGACATCGCCTACATGTACGGGTCGTGGATGCCGCACCTGGCCAAGAGCCCGCAGGTCTACGACCTGGCCGCGACGGTGAAGGACCCGGCGTTCGGCTGGGAGGACTTCTGGCCGTCCGAGCGGGCCGTGGCCGAGGTGGACGGCAAGGTCGTCGGGATCCCCGCGGTCGTCGACAACCTCGGGGTGATCTACAACAAGAAGCTCTTCGACGCCGCCGGGGTGCCCTACCCCTCGGCCGACTGGACCTGGGACGACTTCCGCGCCGCCTCGGCCAAGCTGACCCGCGACGGGGTGTACGGCACCGCCTACCCGGTCACCGGCGGCGAGGACACCGTCTGGCGGTTCTGGCCGCAGCTGTGGCAGCAGGGCGGGAGCATCCTGTCGCAGGACGGGAAGAAGGCGGCCTTCAACACCCCGCAGGCCGTCCAGGCGCTCGACCTGTGGGGCGCGATGGCCCGTCAGGATAAATCCGTCTATCTCGATCAAAACGGGGAGAAGTTCCTGCCCCTCTTCCAGAGCGGCAAGATCGGGATGATCGTCGCGGGACCGTGGGCGCTGCTCGACGTCATCGAGCACAAGGTCTCGTACGGCGTGCAGGTCCTGCCCGGCTACGCGGGCAACCACGAGACCGTCGCCGGTCCCGACAACTGGGTCGTCTTCGACAACGGCGACAGGCGGGCCAAGGCGGCGGCGGCCTTCCTGACCTGGCTCACCCGGCCGGAGCAGGACGCTCGCTGGAGCCTCGGGCTCGGCAACCTGCCGCTCCGCAAGGCCACCATGGCGCTGCCCGCCTACAAGAAGTTCACCGAGGACTTCCCCGAGGTGAACGTCTTCACCGACAACCTGGACAACGCCAAGCAGGCCCGTCCCGCCGTACAGGCCTATCCGGAGCTGTCGGAGAAGGTCGGCGACGCGGTCGCGAGCGTGCTCGTCGGCGGGACCCCGGCGGCCGAGGCGCTGGCGACGGCGGCCCGGGAGACCGACCGGATCCTGGAGAAGTCCCGATGAGCGTGGCCGGGATGACGCTCACGGGAACGAGTGCGCGCGGCCGGCGGCGCCTGCCCGACCTGACCGGCTGGGGCTTCGTGCTCCCCGCCACCCTGGTGATCGTCGGTCTGTCGATCTTCCCCGCGATATGGGCGCTGCTGCTCTCGCTCAGGGACGGCGACCTCATCACCGGCGGGTCGTACGTGGGCCTGCAGAACTACGCCGACATGCTCGGCGACACCGCTCTGCACGCGGCGGCCGGGCACACCCTGCTCTACACCGTGCTGTTCGTGCCGGGCTCGATCGTGCTCGGGCTGGTGCTGGCGACGGCGCTGAACCTGCCGATCCGGTTCATCGGGCTCTACCGCACGTGCATCTTCGTCCCGTACGTCGTCTCGGCCGCCGCCACCGGCATCCTCGCCAACTTCGTCTTCGACCCGGACTTCGGCATCGTCAACGCCGCGCTCAGGGCGCTCGGCCTGCCGGGGATGGGCTTCCTGCAGGACCCCGACCAGGCGATGATCACGCTCGTCGTGGTCTCGCTCTGGGGCGGGGTCGGCATGCCCGCCGTGGTCTACCTGGCCGCGCTGCAGGACATCCCGAAGCAGCTGGTCGAGGCGGCGCGGGTGGACGGGGCCGAGCGCAGGCACGTCTTCCGGCACGTCACCCTGCCCCAGCTGCGCCCGGCCACCGTGTTCCTCGCGATCTGGCAGACCATCACGGCGCTGCAGCTCTTCGACCTCGTCTACACCACGACCAAGGGCCAGCCCCTCGACTCGACGACGGTGATCGTGTTCTACCTCTACCGGCAGGCCTTCCAGCTCTTCCACTCCGGGTACGGGGCGGCCGTCGCCTACGGCCTGTTCGTGGTCACGCTGGTCGCGTCCGCCGGGGCCCTCTGGTACACCCGCCGCGCGGAGGCCTGATGAAACGCCCCTGGCTCGCCCACCTGATCCTGGCGCCCACGGCGCTGGTCTTCGTGGCGCCCCTGCTGTGGATGACGCTGACCGCGTTCATGCCGGACACCGAGATCAACCGCTATCCCCCCACGCTGTGGCCCTCGGAGTTCAGCCTCGCCGGGTTCACCCGGATCTTCACCGAGGACGACTACCCGCGCTGGCTGCTCAACACCGTCGTCGTCGCGGCGGTCGCGGTCGTCGGCCACGTGGTCCTGTGCTCCCTGGCCGGGTACGGCTTCGCCCGGCTCAAGTTCCCCGGGCGCGCGGTCGGCTTCACCATGGTCATGGCGACGATCATGATCCCGGCGCAGGTGCTGATGATCCCGACGTTCATGATGTTCCGGAATCTCGGCCTGATCGACACCCTGGGCGCGGCCTTCGTGCCCTGGCTGGCCTCGGCGTTCGGCGTCTTCCTGATGCGTCAGTTCTTCCTGTCGCTGCCGCGCGAACTGGAGGAGGCGGCCAGGATCGACGGCTGCTCGCAGCTGGGGGTGTTCTTCAGGATCGTGCTCCCGCTGGCCAGGCCCGCCCTGGCCGCGCTGGTCGTCTTCACCCTGCTCGGCGCGTGGAACGACCTGATCTGGCCGCTCATCTCGATCAGCTCGGAGGACAACTACACGCTGCAGATGGGCCTGTCCACGTTCGCGGGTGCCCGCCACACCGAGTGGTCGGCGCTGATGGCGGGCAACCTCGTCGCGGTCTTCCCGCTCGTCGCCGCCTTCGTCCTGGCCCAGCGGCACTTCATCGCCACGATGTCGTTCAGCGGCCTCAAGGGCTGACCGCCCCGCGCTCGTCCCGGACGCCGCCGGTCAGGCCCGGGTGACCTCGATCCCGGCGTCCGTGAAGCGGCGGACCGTCACGGCGGGGCCGCCGGTCAGGCCTGAATGACCTCGATCCCGGCGTCCTCGAAGCGGCGGACCGTCACGGCGGGGGCGTCGCCGTCGGTGACGAGGACGTCGATGTCGTCGCAGGGGCAGATCCTGGCGAACGCCCGCATGCCGAGCTTGGAGGAGTCGGCCACGACGACCACCCGGCCGGCGCGGGAGGCCATGAGCCGGTTGATCCCGGCCTCGCCCTCGTGGTGGGCGAAGGCGCCGCGCTCGGGGTCGAGCGCGTCCACGCCGAGGATCGCGATGTCGAGCGAGACCTCCCGCAGCACGCCGTCCGCGAGCGGCCCGATCAGCTCGTACGACGCGGGCATGGCGACGCCCCCGACGACCACCAGCTTGACGTGCCTGCGCACGACGAGCTCGTTGGCGATGTTGAGCGCGTTGGTGACCAGGGTGAGGCTCGGCTCGCCGCCCTGCCGGTGCAGGTCGGCGCTCGTCGCCAGGGAGCGGGCGACCTCGGTGGTCGTGGTGCCGCCGTTCAGCCCGACGACCGCCCCCGCCGACACCAGCGCCGCGGCGGCCGTGGCGATCCGGTGCTTCTCCGGCGCGTGCCGCGCCGCCTTGTACTGCAGCGGCAGGTCGTAGGAGATCGCGTTGACGACGGCGCCGCCGCGGGTCCTGGTCAGCATCTGCTGGCGGTCGAGATGGTCGAGGTCGCGGCGGATGGTGGCCGCCGACACCCCCAGCTCGCCGGCCACGGCGTCCACCTCCACCTTGCCGTCCCTCGCCAGGATCGCGAGCAGCGCGTTCCACCGGTCGTGGCTCGTCATGAGCTTCCTCCTCGCCGTCCCGCAAGTCCGCGGCCGTTCTCGGTCGTCCCGGGCCGTTCCGGCGAGTCCCGGGCCGTTTCCGGCCGGTCTCGCGATTCCCGCCCGTTCCCGCCGGTTCCCGCCCGTTCCTGCCGTTGCCACCTGTGCCGCTCCGCGAAGCGTATCGAGCATTGAAACAATTACTCTTGCTCAGATATGCTCAAATGCAGCAGATTGCAAGCATAAATAAGCATTTGAGGAGAGTGTGCGTGACGTACGTCCTGGGGGAGATCGCCAGCCAGCCCGCGTGCTGGCGGCAGGCGCTGGATCTCGGCGCGGCGAACCCGGCGGGCCTGCCGGAGGCGGGGGAGCGCGTCGCCGTGATCGGCTGCGGCACCTCGCTCTACATGGCACAGGCCTACGCGGTCCTGCGCGAGCGGTCGGGGCAGGGGGAGACCGACGCGTTCCCGGCCTCCGAGCTTCCCGCGCGCCGCTACGACCGGCTGATGGCGATCACCAGGTCCGGGACCACGACGGAGGTGCTGCGCGCCCTCGACGCGGCGGGGGACGTCCCGACGGTCGTCGTCACCGCCGACCCCGCGACCCCGGTGACCGGCCTGGCCAAGACGGTGATCGCGCTGGAGTTCGCCGACGAGCGCTCCGTGGTGCAGACCCGGTTCGCCACCAGCGGGCTCGCCCTGCTGCGCGCGCACCTCGGGGAGGCCCCCGCCGACCTCGCGGTCCAGGCTGAGCGCGCGCTCACCGCGCCGCTTCCCGAGGGGGCGGTCTCGCGGCGGCAGTTCACCTTCCTCGGCAGCGGCTGGACCAACGGCCTGGCCCAGGAGGCGGCCCTGAAGTTCAGGGAGGCGGCTCTGGCGTGGTCGGAGGCCTACCCCGCGATGGAGTACCGGCACGGGCCGATCAGCATCGCCGACGAGAACAGCCTGGTGTGGTTCTTCGGCGGCCAGGAGGACCTGCTCGACGACGTCGCCCGCACCGGAGCCCTGACCACGGCCACCACGCTCGACCCGCTGGCCGACCTGATCCGGGCCCAGCGGCTCGCGGTGGAGCTGGCCCGGTCGCGCGGCCTCGACCCGGACAGCCCGCGCAACCTGACCCGCTCGGTCATCCTCCAGTAGCCATGGCCGAGGTCGTCACCGTCACCCTCAACGCCGCGCTGGACATCACCTACGAGGTGGAGGCGCTGGTGCCGAACGCCACGCACCGCGTCGCCGCCGTCCACCACCGCGCCGGGGGCAAGGGCGTCAACGTCGCCCGCGTCCTCGCCACCCTCGGCGTCGAGGTCGTCGCCACCGGGCTGGCGGGCGGGGGCGCCGGCGCGGAGATCACCGCGGACCTCGCGACGGCGGGCGTCCCGGCCCGCTTCGCACCGGTGGCGGGTAACTCCCGCCGGACCGTGACCGTGGTCGCCGACGGCGACGCCACCATCTTCAACGAGCCGGGACCGGCCGTCACCCCGGCGGAGTGGCGGGACTTCCGCGTCCTGTTCCTGGAGCTGTGCCGAGACGCCCGGGTCGTGGTGCTGTCGGGGAGCCTGCCGCCGGGCGTCGCCCCCGGCGCGTACGCCGAGCTGGTGACGGGCGCTCGCGCGCTCGGCGCGCGCGTGCTGCTGGACGCCGACGGCGAGGCCCTCGGGCTCGGGGTGGCCGCGGGGCCCGACATCGTCAAGCCGAACGCCGCCGAACTCGAACGGGCCGCGGGCCGGGGGCCCGCGCGGGAGGTCGCGTCGCGGTTGCTCGCCGCGGGCGCGGGCGCGGTGGTCGTCTCGCGGGGAGCGGACGGCCTGCTGGCCGTCACCCCGCACGGCGACTGGTCCGCCCGCCCGGCCCGGCGGCTGCCGGGCAACCCCACCGGCGCGGGGGACGCCGCCGCGGCCGCGCTGGCCCGGGCGCTGCTCGCCCCGGAACCGATCGACTGGCCCGCCGTCCTCGCCGACGCGGTCGCGCTGTCCGCCGCCGCCGTGCTGTCCCCCGTCGCCGGAACCGTCGACCTCGCCGCCTATCGCGCCCTGTCCCAGGAGATGTAATGCCGCTCGCCACAACAGCCTCGATCGTCGCCTCCGCCCCCGGCGGGGCGTGCGCCTTCAACATCATCACCCTGGAGCACGCCGAGGCCGTCGTGGTCGCCGCCGGAAGGACGGGGACTCCGGTGATCCTCCAGATCAGCGAGAACGCCGTACGGTTCCGCCTCGGACGCCCGCACCCCCTCGCCGCCGCCGCGCGCGCCCTCGCGGAGGCCGCCCCGGTGCCCGTCGCCCTCCACCTCGACCACGTCACCGACGACGCGCTCCTGTACGAGGCCGCCGAGGCGGGGTTCAGCTCGGTCATGTACGACGCGTCGCGGGATCCGTACGAGACCAACCTCGCCCGGACGGAGGCCGCCGCGCGCTGGGCGCACGAGAACGGCCTGTGGCTGGAGGCCGAACTCGGCGAGGTGGGCGGGAAGGACGGGGCGCACGCTCCGGGCGCGCGTACCGATCCCGCCGAGGCGGCCGCGTTCGTCGCCGCGACCGGCGTCGACGCCCTCGCGGTGGCGGTGGGCAGCTCCCACGCCATGACCTCGCGCAGCGCCAGGCTCGACCACGACCTGATCGCGGCGCTGCGCGCGGCGCTGCCGGTCTCCGTCCCGCTGGTCCTGCACGGCTCCTCCGGTGTGCCCGACGACGAGCTTCGCCGGGCCGTCGCCGCCGGGATCAAGAAGATCAACATTGGAACCGCCCTGAACGTCGCGTTCACCGAGGCGCTCCGCGACTCCTTCGCCGGCAGGCCCTCCGGCGCCGACCCCCGGCCCCGCCTGGAGGCCGCCAGGGACGCCATGGCCGGCGAGACCGCCCGCCTGCTCCGCGTCGTCAGTTCGTCGGCGCAGATGACCGTGGTGCCCGGCGGCGGGTCGGTGTAGTAGCCGATGACCTCGGCCCTTTTGGGGCGAGGTCCGGATCGGTCGAAGTGGTTCAGGAGCGGGTGTGGCGCCAGCGGACCTTGTGAACCAAAGCCCTCTTTCAGGTTCCGGAGGCCACCTCCTGGAGCGGGAAGTGGCAGGCGGCGGCGTGCAGCGGCTCGTCCTCGGCCGGCTCCAGGAGCGGCTCGTCCTCGGCGCAGGCGTTCCGCGCCTGCCAGCAGCGGGTGCGGAAGCGGCACCCCGACGGCGGATCGAGCGGGGAGGGCACCTCACCCTTGAGCAGGATGCGTTCGCGCCGCGCCCCGGGGGTGACGTCCAGCACCGGAGCGGCGGACACCAGGGCGGCGGTGTACGGGTGCCGTGGCCGATCGAACACCTGCTTCGTCGGGCCGGTCTCGATGATCCGGCCGAGGTACATGACTGAGACGCGGTCGGCGACGTGGCGGACGACGGACAGGTCGTGGGAGATGAACACGTACGACACGCCGAGCCTGGCCTGCAGGTCGGTGAGCAGGTTGAGGACCTGCGCCTGGACGGACAGGTCGAGCGCCGACACGGGCTCGTCGCACACTATGACGTCGGGTTCGAGCGCGAGCGCGCGGGCGATCCCCAGCCGCTGGCGCTGACCGCCGGAGAACTCCTGCGGGTAGCGGCGGGCGTCGCCCGCCCGCAGCCCGACCATCTCAAGGAGTTCGGCGACCCGCTTGCCGCGCTCCTTCGCCGGTACGAGGTCCCGGTGCGTCCGCCACGGCTCGGCGACGATGTCCTCGGCGCACAGCCGGGCGTTCAGGGACGCGAACGGGTCCTGGAACACCATCTGGACCCGGCGCCGCCACCTGAGCAGTTCCTTGCCGCGCAGGACGAACGGGTCCGTGCCCTCGAACCTGACGTGGCCCTGGTCGGGGCGCTCCAGCATGAGCAGCACCCTGGCCAGGGTGGACTTGCCGCACCCGGACTCCCCGACCAGGCCGAGCGTCTCACCGTGCCCGAGGCGCAGGTCGACGCCGTCCAGCGCGCGCAGGCGGCCCCGGCCGGCCACGTGAAAGGACTTGCGCACCCCTGCCACGTCCAGCAGCGGAGCCCCGGTTCCAGCGGGCTCAGTCATCGGCCAGTTCCTTCCAGTGGTGACACGCGGACCGGCGTCCCTGCCCGGCCTCGGCGAGGACGGGGCGCTGCTCCGCGCATACGTCGGTGGCCATCGGGCAGCGCGCCCGGAAGGCGCAGCCCGAGGGCACCGAGTGCAGGTCGGGCGGGCTGCCCGGGATCGACTTCAGGTTGGTGCCGCGCGCGACCTTGGCCGGCACCGAGTCGAGCAGACCACGCGTGTACGGATGGCGGGGCCGGGAGAACACCTCGGCCACCAGGCCCGACTCGACGATGGCGCCCGCGTACATGACGGCGACGTGGTCGGCCTGCTCGGCCACAACCGCGAGGTCGTGGGTGATCAGGATCAGCGCCGTCTGCTGCTCCGTGCGCAGTTCGCGGAGCAGTTCCATGATCTGGGCCTGCACGGTGACGTCGAGGGCGGTCGTGGGCTCGTCGGCGACCAGCACCTTGGGCCGCAGCGCCACGGCCAGCGCGATGAGCAGCCGCTGCCGCATGCCGCCGGAGAACTGGTGCGGGTACGCGCCGGCCCGGACCCGCGGCTCGGGGATGCCGACCCGTTCCATCAGCTCGACGGCGCGTTCCCGCGCGGCACGGCGCGAGAGGCGTTCGTGGATCCGGAACGGCTCCGCGAGCTGGGCCCCGACCGTCTGGACGGGGTTCAGCGCGGTGAGCGCGTCCTGGAACACGATGGACAGGCCGGGACCGGCCAGCCGGCGGCGCCGGGCCGGCGGCAGGGTGAGGAGGTCGGTCCCTTCGAGGCGTACGGCGCCGCCCGCGACGTGGGCCACGGGGTCGAGGAGCCCGACGATGGCCTGCGCCGTCATGCTCTTGCCGCAGCCCGACTCGCCCAGCAGCGCCAGCGTCTCGCCGGAGCGGACGGAGAAGCTGACCTCGCGCACGGCGCGTACCGTCCCGGCGGGGGTGCGGATGTCGACGGCCAGCCGATCCACCTCCAGCACGGGGGTCACGGCTTCACCTCCTTGATCTTGCGGGTGGCGCGGGGCAGGGTGAGCCGCCAGCGCTGGCCCGGGTCCATGGCCAAGCGCGCCCAGGACGCGAGGACGGTCGCCGACACGGTGGTCACCACGATGGCCAGGCCCGGGAAGACGGCGATCCACCAGGCGCTCTGGAGCACCTGCCGGCCCTGGGCGACCATCAGGCCCCAGCTCATGTCCGGCGGCTGGATGCCGATGCCGAGGAAGCTCAGGGACGACTCGGTCAGCATCACGAAGCAGAAGTCCAGCGCCGCGACGGTGAACAGGGTGGGCAGCACGGTGGGCGCCACGTGCCTGCCGATGATCGTCCAGCTCTTGGCGCCGAACGTGCGCGCCGCGTCCACGAACAGCCGGCTCTGCAGCTCGGCCGACTCCGCCCGGGCGGCGCGCAGGTAGATCGGGATCCGCGCGATCGCGAGGACCAGGATGATGTTCGTGGCGCTGGGCGAGAAGACGTACAGCACGACGACGGCCAGCAGCAGCGACGGGAAGCTGAGGATGACGTCGGCGACGCGCATGGAGACGTTCTCCCGCCAGCCCCGGTGATATCCCGCCCACATGCCCCAGACCGACCCGACGACGAGGGAGATCACGACGGCCGGGACGGCGACGGAGAGCGTGGTGCGGCTCGCCACGATGAGCCTGGCGAGCAGGCTGCGGCCGAGCGAGTCGCTGCCGAGCAGGAACGCCCAGCCGTCGTCGAGGCTGAACGGCGGCCGGTTGACCGCCCGCAGGTTCTGCTTGGTGGCGAGGTCGCCGAGCAGCATCGGCCCGGCGAGGGTGGCGGCGAACACGACCACCAGGATCACCACGGCCACGCAGGCGAACTTGTCCCGCAGCAGCAGCCGCCACCAGGAGGTGCCGTTCCTCATGCCGTCGCCCCCTGACGGACCCGTGAGTCGAGAAGCGCGTAACAGGCGTCGATGACGATGTTCAGCGCGAAGATCGTGATCGCGGTCACCAGGACCGCGGCCTGCAGCACCGCGAAGTCGCGCTGCAGGATCGAGGTGATCATCAATTTGCCGATGCCCGGCCAGCCGAAGATGGTCTCGACGACCACCGCGCCGTTGACCAGGCCGACCGCGAGGTCGCCGGCGACGGTGAGCGCCGGCGGCGCGGCGTTGCGCAGCGCGTGGCCGAAGACCACCCGCAGCTCTCCCGCGCCCTTGCTCCTGGCCACCTTGATGTACGGCGCCGACAGCGCCGTGACCATCGCCCCGCGCACCACCTGCACGAGCACGCCGAACGGCCGGATCAGCAGGGTGAGCACCGGCAGCACCCACGCCGCCGCGCCCTCGGTGCCCGAGGTCGGCAGCCAGCCGAGGGTTACGGCGAAGACGAGGACGCCCATGATGGCGAACCAGAAATCCGGCATGCTCGCCGCGGTCGTCGAGGTGAAGCTGGCGATCCGGTCGGCCGCCGAGTTCGGGCGGTAGGCCGCCCAACTGCCGACGACGATCGCGCCGAGGATCGCGAGGATCATCGTGGCGCCCGCCAGTTGCAGCGTCGCGGGGAACGCCCGGAGCACCGCGTCGGCGGCGGGTTCGGCGGTCCGCAGCGACTCGCCGAAGTCCAGCCGGACGACCTGCGCCAAGTAGTCGCCGAACTGGACGAGCAGCGGCTGGTCGAACCCGTGCCTGGCGGAGAACTCCGCCCGCATCTCCGGGGTGGCGCTGAGGGGCAGATAGAGATTCGCCGGGTCGCCGGTGAGGCGCGCCAGGTAGAACACGCCGAGGACCACGACGACCAGCGGGATCGCGCTCGAAAGGATGCGACGCCGCAGGAAGGTCAGCACACTCGCTCCTTCTCAGCCGGCCGGGTGGATGTCGGCGAGCCGCATCTCGTCGTTCGTGGCGGCGTCGGGCTTGTAGGTGACCTTCTTCGACAGTGCGAGGATGCCGGTCATGTGGGCGAGGACCGCGTCCCGTACGACGTCCTTGTTCTGGTACTCCAGTGCCTTGGCGAACGCCGTCTGGCGCTCCGCCCCCGAGGCCTGCTCGGCGGTGGCGATCAGCTCGTCCAGCTCCTTGGTGCCGTAGCTGCTCTGCGCGCCCTTGCTGCCGTAGATCTGGCCCATCGTGAAGGCCGCGTCACCGGCCTGGTTGCCGTGCTGGGCCTGGAGCAGAGTGGGGCCGGCGTCCTTGGGGAACGGGGCCAGCAGGTACTCCAGCCAGGCGTTCACGTCGAGCATCTGGATCTTCACCGAGAGCCCGGCCTCCAGCAGCGAGTTCTGGACGACCTCCATCGCCTCGGCGGCCTTGGGGTAGATGCCGTTCCTGCCGATGATCGTGATGGCGGTGTCCGTGGGGACGCCGTCCGCCTTGGCCTCCGCGATCAGCTTCTTGGCCTGTGCCATGTCGTGGGGCCAGGGCTGGATCGCCGGGCTGTGGCCGGTCACGCCCTCGGGGACGATCTGTCCCGCCGACTTGCCGAGCCCCGCGAACACCGAGGCGACGAGCCCGTCCTTGTCGACGGCATAATTGATCGCTTGGCGGACGCGGATGTCGTCGAGCGGCGGCTTGGCGGCGTCGATGCGCAGATACGACGTCTCGTTGTTGGGGAACTGCACGGCGGAGTCGCCGGCGCCGTCCTCGGGGGCCAGTCCCACCGCGATGTCGGCCTCGTCGCTCTTGACCATGGCCGAGCGGATGCTGCCCTCGGCGCGCCAGACGTACTCGGCGGCCGCGAAGTCGGGTGCCTTGCCCCAGTAGCCGGAGAATCGCTCCAGGCGCAGGCTGCGGCCGGTGTCCCACTTGGCGATCTTGTACGGGCCGGTGCCGACGGGCTCGCGCACCTTGCCGGTCGTGCTCGTGGTGGCCGGCACGATCTCGACGAACGACAGGCGCAGCGGCAGGATCGGGTCCGCCTTCTCCGTCTTCACCTTGAGCGTGGTGCCGTCCACGGCCGTCACCGTGAGCTTGACGCCGCCGAAGACGTAACCGTTCACGTTGCAGTCGATCTTGGAGCCGACGGTGCGGTCGATGGAGAAGGCGGCCGCCTTGGCGTCGAACGCGGTGCCGTCGTGGAACTTCACGTCCTTGCGCAGGGTGAAGGTCCACTCGGTCGGCGAGTCCTGCTTCCACTCCGTGGCCAGCGCCGGCTTCAGGTCGCCGGTGCCCGGGTCCCGCTCGGTGAGCGCCTCGGTGATGTTGGCCCTGGTGACGCGTCCCGTCGCGGTTAGGGAGGCGTCGCACGGCTCCAGCGTCGGAGGCTCTTCCGGCAGCACGATGCGAACGGTGCTCGACGCCGCGCCGGACGAGGGCTCCGGGCCGCTGTTGGCGACCGAGCAGGCGCCGGCCGACATCATGGCGGCGAGCGCTAGGAGGGCGGAGGCCGTCTGACGGCAGCTGGGGGTGGTGATCATGATTCCTCCGAATTTGCCCGCCTGGGGCCGGGCAGGGCCTTTGTGCTATGCGGTGACAGCGGCGAGGCCGCGGTCGATGAGGTGGGCGAGTCGCTCGCGGTGCTCCGCGGTGACCTCCGCCAGTGGCGAGCGGACCGGGCCCGCGGACCGGCCGCGAAGCTCCAGACCCGCCTTGACCAGGGAGACGGCGTAGCCGGGGGTCGTCTTGCGCAGGTCGGCCAGGGGTGCGTAGAACTCGCGCAGCAGGAGCTCCTGCATCTTCTCGTCGCCGGCCTCGAAGGCCCGGAAGAACGCGGTGGCGATCTCCGGGACGAAGGCCAGCACCGCCGACGAGTACGCGCGGGCGCCGAGGCCGGCGTACGCGCGGGCGAAGATCTCGGCGGTCGGCATGCCGTTCAGCAGCGGCATCCGTCCCGCGGTGGCGGTGTGGATGAGCTGGAGCAGCTCCATGTCGCCGTGCCCGTCCTTGAAGGCGACGATGTTGTCCACCTCGGCGAGCTCGGCGACCGCGGCCGGGGAGAAGATCGCCGTGCTCCTCTGATAGAGGACGACATCCAGGTCGGTGGCGGCGGCCACCTGCCGGTAGTGCTCCACCAGCCCGGACGGCGGTCCGACCTGCAGGTACGGCGGCAGCGCCAGCAGTCCGTCGGCCCCCGCGTCCTGCGCGGCCCTGGCGAACTCCGCGGCGGTCCGCGTGCCCCCGCCGACCCCGGCGAGGACCGGGACGGCCCCGGCGACGTGCTCGACGGCGGCCCTGACCACCGTCCGGTGCTCGGCGGCCGTCAGCGACGCCAGTTCCCCGGTCCCGCAGGCGACGAAGATCGCGCTTGGCGCCGCCCCGAGGACCTCGGTGAGATGGGTTCCGAGCCGGGACAGGTCGACTTCGCCCGATTCCGTGAACGGCGTGACGGGGAAGGCGAGCAGTCCGGTCAGTGAGGTGGCGACTCGGGTGGCTGCTGTGGGTGACAAAGAACAACCTCTTGTCTACATATGAAGACAGTGTCTATATTTGTAGACGAGAGGTTAAGTCGGCGTTTCAGCGCACGTCAAGAGGTGGCCCGTGACGCAGCACGATTCCGAACCCCCCGAGAGCGGCGGCGGCGTCCGCAGCGTCAAATCGGCCGAGCGGACGATCGCGGTGCTCGAACACCTCGGTTCCGCCGACCACCCGTGCTCGCTGCGCGAGCTGGCCGCGGATCTGCGCCTGCCCCGCGCGAGCGCGTACGCGCTGCTCACCACGCTGGTCAACACCGGCTGGGTCGACGTCGACGACGCCGGCCGCTACCGGATCGGGCTGCGCGCGCTCCGCGCCGGGGCCTCGTACGTCGAGCACGACGACGTCGTCCAGCGAGCGCAGCCGGCGATGAACGAGCTGAACAACGAACTCGGCGAGACCGTGCACCTCGCCCGCCTCGACGGCGCGGAGATCATCTACCTGGCCACGAACCTGTCCAGGCACTCCCTCGCCGTCCTCTCCCGGCCCGGCCGGCGCCTGCCCGCATGGGCGACCGGCCTCGGCAAGGCGATCCTCGCCGGCCACCCGTGGGACGAGGTCGACCGGCTCCTGCCCGAGACGCTGGAGCCCCGTACCGTCCACACCTTCACCGACCGGGCGGCGCTGCGCGCCGAGCTGGAGGCGATCCGGCAGCGCGGCCACGCCGTCGACGAGCAGGAGTCGACCATGGGCCTGCGCTGCTTCGCCGTCGCGCTCGACCTGACCTCGCCCCCGCAGGAGGCTCTGAGCTGCTCCATCCCCGTCGTCCGCCTCGACCCCGACCGCGAGAAACAGGTCGTGACCGCCCTGCTCCGGGCCCGGCGCCGCATCCTCCGCTGACGTGCCGCGGCCGGATAACGTTCCACGAACGTTCGCTGTGCGCTCAAAGGCCTTCAGCTACGGCTCCTCGGACTTCGGTACGGCCGGCGCCGGCGGGCGTCGCGGTCGGCTCGCCCGCCGCACCCCGTGTTCAGCGTCGCCGGGCGGCGTTCAGAAGCCAGCGGCGGACCACGGCCAGCGCCAGCGGCAGCGGTACCGTGCCCGCGCCGAGCCCCACGTCGACCAGCAGGTCGAACACCTCCTTGCGGCGGGCGGCGGTGTCGATCGCGGCGTCGATGAAGCCGGGCGACTGGGAGGCGAGGGCGAGCACGTCGGTGGTGCGCAGGTGCCGCCCGAGGGCCTTTCCCAGCCCGCGCCGGTACGCGGGCAGCGGGTCGCCCGCGGCCTGGACAGCGGCCTCCCCGGCGAGCCGGCCGGAGACCAGCGCGTAGAAGATGCCCTCGCCCGTGAGCGGGTTGATGAGACCGGCGGCGTCACCGGCGAGCATCACCCGCCCGGAACCCGGCCTCGGCCGGCCGGGGGACAGGGGAAGGTGGTGGGCGCGCAGATCGCGGGCGTTCACGTGGGGCAGCAGCTCGGCGAGCCGTCCGTGCAGCACCTCCTTGCCCGGCCGGCCGGTGGCGTGCAGCCGGGGCAGGAGCATGCCGTAGCCGACGTTGGCGGTGCCGTCACCGATCGGGAACGACCACGCGTACGCGGGCCACCCGTCGCGCTGCATGAAGATGGACTGGACGTCGTCGCCGGCGGGCACGTCGGCGTAGCCGCGCACGGCGATCGCGGTGTGTTTCTCGGGGGAGGGGGGGACGCCGATGAGGCGCCGCACGGTCGAGTTGGCCCCGTCCGCGGCGACGACGGCGCGGGCGGTGACGGTGCCGTCGAGGACCACGTGGTCGTCGAGGACGGCGAGCGCGCGGACCTGGTGGCGGCGGACCTCGACACCGCGGGCGCGGGCGGCGTCGACGAGACGGGCGTCGAAGACCTTCCGGGGGACGACGTGGTTGGGCCGGGCGGAGGTGGCGGAGACGCGCGCGCCACCGGGGGAGACCACCGCCAGGCGCTGCGTCGGCCGGTAGTCGGCGATGAGGTCGGGGATGCCCAGCAGGGCCAGCTCGTCGCGCCCGTGAGCCGCGATGCCGTCGCCGCAGGCCTTGTCGCGGGGGAAGTCGGCCCTGTCGAGCAGGAGGACCCGCGCGTCGGGCCTGAGCTGTCTCGCCCGCAGGGCCGCGGCCGCTCCCGCGGGCCCGCCGCCGACGACCACCAGATCCCACACGTCATCCACCCCGGTGAGCCTTCCCCGTACGCCCGGGGGGAACCGCCGTCGCGGTGGATCTCGCGGGCGGTGCGCGCCGGGCCGGTGGCTAGAGGCCGCTCAGGGCGGGGAGCAGCTCCTTCTCCGACCAGTCGAGGAACGCGTCCTGGTGCTCGTGGCCGATCTGGACCAGGGCGACGTGGGTGAAACCGGCGTCGGTGTAGGCGCGTACCGCCTCCACCACGGCGTCCACGTCGGGGCCGCACGGCACCTTGGCCGCGACGTCCTCGGGCCGCACGGTCTGGGCGGCGGCGGCGAAGTTGACGGGCGCGGGAAGCTCGGCCATGACCTTCCACCCGCCCAGCGACCAGCTCCACAGCCGGTGCGCCCGCTCCCTGGCGGCCGCCGCGTCGGGGTCGTAGCAGATGGCGAGCTGGCCGTAGACGGGTTTGCCCGTGCCGCCCGCCCCGGAGAACAGGCGTACCAGGTCCGGGTCGGGGTCGGTCGCGACCAGCGCGTCGCCGTGCTCGGCGGCGATCCTCCCCGACTGGCCGCCGGAGGCGGCGATCGCCAGCGGGACGGGCTGGTCCGGCAGGTCGAACAGCTTGGCCGAGTCGACGTCGAGGAACTCGCCGCGGTAGGTGACGTACCCGCCCTCGAACAGCTCCCTGATGATCTGCACGGCCTCGCGGAACATCGCGTGCCGGGTGTCGGCCGAAGGCCAGCCGTGGCCTATCACGTGCTCGTTGAGATTCTCCCCCGCGCCCAGCCCCAGCGTGAAGCGGCCCTCGCTCAGCACGCCCATGGTCGCCGCCTTCTGCGCCACCACGGCCGGGTGGTATCGCATGATCGGGCAGGTCACGTATGTCATCAGGGGAATCCGGCGGGTGGCCTGCGCCGCCGCGCCGAGTACCGACCAGGCGTACGGGGAGTGGCCCATCTCCTCCAGCCACGGGAAGTAGTGGTCGGAGATGACCGCGTAGTCGAAACCGGCCTGCTCGGCCGTGGTGACGTCCTTGACCAGCTGCCTGGCGGGCGTCTGCTCGCACATCATCGTGTAACCGATCTTTGCCATACTCCGCCCCTTACCCGGCTCCCCGGGAGCATCGCCGGGAGAGCCGAAAATCTCACCGTCCTTTACGAATCGCTCCTCTTCGCCGAGGCGCCCGTTTTCGCCGAGGCACCCGCCTTCGGCGGATTCCCGTCCCGGCTGTGGGCGGCCTCGGGGGTGGTGTGCGTGAGCGGGGTCGCCGGGCTGCGGACCACGTCCAGCTGGACGGTCTGGCGGGGCGCCAGCAGGTCCAGCAACCAGCTTCCCGCGATGCGCAGCCGGTTGCGCGGGATGGCCAGCAGGTGGTAACCCCGGGTGACCACCTTGGCCACCATGCCCGACAGCGGTATGCCCAGCGGGTCCGCGGCGGCGCCGGTCCCGCCCAGGTCGACGACGAACCCCAGGTCCTTGTGCTTGTACGGCCGGAGCTCTCCGTGACCGTAGGAGGCGGCGATGTTGCGGGCGGCTCGCCTTCCCTGGCGACCGGCGTGCTGGGCGGTCATCGCCGTGTATCTGCCCGGCCGGGTGAGGTCGGGAACCGCGGCCGCGTCACCGCAGGAGAAGATCTCCGGATGGCCGGGCACCCTCAGGTACTCGTCGACGACCAGGCGCCCCTTCACGGTCGGCAGCCCCAGGGACTCCACCATCGGGTCGGGGCGCACGCCGACGCACCAGATCAGGGACTTGGTCGCCACGAACTCCCCGTCGGAGAGCTTCACCCCCTCCGCCGTCACCTCGGCCACGCTCGTACCGGTGCGGATCTCCATGCCCCGTTCGGACAGCGTCCGGTGCGAGGCCCGGGACAGGCGCTCGTCCAGCTCGGGGAGGATGCGCGGGGCGATGTCGGCGAGGATCCAGCGCATCGGCCGGTCGCGCAGCCTCGGCCGGTGCTCGCGGATGTCGAGCGTGAGCAGCTGGCCCTGCGCTGCGACCTCGGTCCCGGTGTACCCGGCGCCCACGACCACGAACGTGCACCTGGCCTTGCGCTCCTCGGGGTCGTCGGACGCGTCGGCGAGCTCGACCTGGCGGATCAGGTGGTCGCGCAGGTACAGGGCCTCGGCGATGCTGCGGAAGCCGAGGGCGTACTCGGCGACGCCGGGTACGGGGAGCAGCTTGTTGACGCTGCCGACCGTGATCACCAGGCGGTCGTAGCCCAGCTCGCGGTGGTTGCCCTCGGCGTCGGTGCACTTGACGCGGCGTGCCTCGATGTCGACCGTGTCCGCCGTGGCGAGCAGGTGCCGCACCCCGGGATAGTCGCCCGCCAGCGGGACCGCCACCTTGCGCGGGTCGAGGATGCCCGCCGCGACCTCCGGCAGCAGCGGCAGGTAGAGGAAGTAGTCGGTCGGATTGATCAGAACGATCTCGATCGCGCCCTTCGCGATCCGGGAGAGAGTGCGGACCGCGGTGAAGCCCGCGAACCCTCCCCCGATCACGACGACTCGCTGTCGCTGGGCCATGAGGATGCTCCTTTCGCCACTCCGTTTCCAGCGGCGTGCCCTGTCTGCCCCCGGGTCAAGCACGACGAGCCGTCCGATGTTGCCATGCGGCGCGTACGTCCGGCGCCCGGCCCGTGATCTCCGGCGGTGTGGCGAGGGGTGACCAGAAGGCGGATAAGAGGGATTAATTGCCAGGTCATCGCGCGGGCAAGATGACGGGACGGGCGAGTGGAGGCCGCTTTCCCTGGGGATGGCCGGGGAAAGGCGGTGGGAATCGGATGCCGCGTCGGTTCGAGGACGGTCCGGTTCGTTCGAAGGGCGGCCGGTTCTCGGGACGGGCAGGTTCGGGGACGGGCCGGTCCTGGCCGAGCCGGTTCGAGGGGGGTGGGTCGTGACGACCTTCGAACGGTCACGCGAGGAGCCGATGACCTCACCGCTGGCACCGCGCGGTAAGGAGCCGGGCTCGATCGTCGTGCGCTGGCTCACGAGCACGGACCACAAGGTCATCGGATACATGTACCTGATCGCCTCGTTCGTCTTCTTCCTGTTCGCCGGGGTCATGGCCATGGTCATCCGGGGGGAGCTCGCCCATCCCGGGATGCAGGTGGTGACCCAGGAGCAGTACAACCAGCTGTTCACCATGCACGGCACCCTCATGCTGCTGCTGTTCGCGACCCCGCTGTTCGCCGGGTTCGCCAACGTGGTCATGCCGCTGCAGATCGGGGCGCCCGACGTGGCCTTCCCCCGGCTCAACATGGTGAGCTTCTGGCTCTTCCTGTTCGGCGGCCTCATCGTGAGTTTCGGTTTCATCACCGGCGGGGGCGCCCCCGACTTCGGCTGGACGGGATACCCGCCGCTCTCCCACGCGGTCTACTCCCCGCAGGTCGGCGGCGACCTGTGGATCGTGGGCCTGACGATGTCCGGGCTCGGCACGATCCTCGGCTCGGTCAACTTCATCACCACGATCATCTGCATGCGGGCCCCCGGGATGACGATGTTCCGCATGCCGATCTTCACCTGGAACACGCTGCTGACCGGCGTCCTGGTGCTGATGGCCTTCCCGGTGCTGGCCGCCGCGCTGCTCGTCCTGCTGGCCGACCGCCGGCTCGGCGCCCACGTCTTCGACCCGCAGACCGGGGGGCCGATCCTGTGGCAGCACCTGTTCTGGTTCTTCGGCCATCCGGAGGTCTACATCATCGCGCTGCCGTTCTTCGGCATCATCACCGAGGTGATCCCCGTCTTCAGCCGCAAGCCGATCTTCGGCTACATCGGCCTGGTCGGCGCGACCATCGCCATCGCGGGCCTGTCGATGACGGTGTGGGCGCACCACATGTTCGCCACGGGCCGGGTGCTGCTGCCGTTCTTCTCGTTCATGTCGTTCCTGATCGCCATCCCGACCGGGGTGAAGTTCTTCAACTGGGTCGGGACCATGTGGCGGGGGCACATATCGCTCGACACGCCGATGCTGTTCGCCGTGGGGTTCCTGATCACCTTCCTGTTCGGCGGGCTGACCGGGGTCATCATGGCCTCCCCGCCGCTGGACTTCCACGTGCACGACTCCTACTTCGTGGTCGCCCACTTCCACTACGTGGTCTTCGGCACCGTGGTGTTCGCGATGTTCGCGGGCTTCTACTTCTGGTGGCCCAAGATGACCGGCAAGATGCTGAACGAGAAGCTGGGCAAGTGGCACTTCTGGACGCTGTTCATCGGCTTCCACACCACCTTCTTCGTCCAGCACCTGCTGGGCGCGGAGGGCATGCCGCGCCGCTACGCCGACTACAGCGGGCTCGACGGGTTCACCGACCTCAACCTGGTCTCCTCGATCGGCGCGTTCCTGCTGGGGGCCTCCACGCTGCCGTTCCTCTACAACCTCTGGTACACCGCGCGCCACGCTCCGCGCGTGACGGTGGACGACCCGTGGGGCTTCGGCAACTCGCTGGAGTGGGCCACCTCCTGCCCGCCGCCCCGGCACAACTTCACCTCGATCCCGACCATCCGCTCGGAGCGACCGGCCTTCGACCTGCACCACCCGAGGGCGGTGATGCAGCCGCGTCAGCTCGACCCGGCGGCCGCGCTCAAAGAGGAGATCTGACCGCCCGCGCTCAAGGAGAGATCTGACCGCCCGCGCCGCCGTTCGCTCTCTCGCGCGTCCCGCGGCACCGGCGATCGTTCCGGCGCCGTACGCGGGCGGGGTCAGCCGAAGAGGCCGCTCTCGCGGCCGTCCTCGCCGGGCGGGCCCGGCTCGCCCGCCAGCAGCGTGTAGTACTCCACGCCCAGCGCGGGCTGCCCCACGTTGTCGGAGAGCGCGAAGAACGAGCCGTCCACGCTCAGCTGCGTGCGGTGCGCCCGCAGCGCGGTGATCTTGGCGCCCAGGTGCGCCCTCGCGTCGACCCGCGTCGTCACCCGCTCGCCGGGGACGCCGAAGCCGAACTCCTCGACGGAACCGACCCGCTTGAACGGGCCGGTGCCCACCGCGCGCTCCAACTCCTCCAGCGGCATGGCGGTGACGTAGAACCGGGAGGGCCGCCACGGCTCGCCCTCCCCGAAGGAGGGGTCGGAGGCCTTCTCGAACGCCCGCCACGCCACCCGGTGGGCCTGGATGTGGTCGGGGTGGCCGTAGTAGCCGTTGTCGTCGTAGGTGACGATGACCTGGGGCCTGACCTCCCTGACGACGCGGACCAGCTCCGCGGCGGCCTCGTCGAGGTCGGCGCGGAAGAAGCAGTCGGGGTGGTCGTTGGACGGCGAGCCCATCATGCCGGAGTCGCGCCAGCGTCCGGGACCGCCGAGGAAGCGGTGGTCGTCCACGCCGAGGGCCGCGCACGCCACCGCCAGCTCGCCCTCGCGGTAGGGGCCCAGCCGGTTCTCCCGCCCGGCGGCGAGATGGCCCAGCTCGGGAGGGACCACGTCGCCCTCCTCGCCCAGGGTGCACGTCACCAGGCAGACGTGAGCTCCCTCGGCGACGTACCTCGCCATCGTCGCTCCCGTCCCGATGGACTCGTCGTCGGGATGGGCGTGGACGAGGAGAATGCGACGGTCGTACGGCATGGCTCCGCTCCGCCCTCTCTGTTCGGTGGTGGTCTTCCCGCCGGTACCCGGCGGGTGCGGGGCTTTCCGGGCAGGGTTTTTATCGGGCGGGCCCCGGTGGTCTCGCGGGTTCCCGCCCCCGGCGGCGGGAACCCGAAGGGGTCACCTCGCGTCGACGTATCCGCTCGCGGCGGCCCGGATCCCGGCCTGGAACCGGCTCACCGCGCTCAGGTTCTGGAGCAGCGCGCCGATGTGGCGGCGGCAGGTGCGCACGGACATCCCCAGCCTGCGGGCGACGGCCTCATCGGTGAAGCCCTGGGCCAGCAGGGTGACGATGGCGTGCTGTATCTCGTCCGTCGCGCCCTGGTAGCCCAGGTCGGAGGCGGAGTAGGGGGTCGCGGAGTTCCACAGGTGCTCGAAGACCTCCGACAGGAATCCGACGACGGACAGGTCGCGTGCGGCGACCGCCCCCGGCGCCGCACCCGCCTCGCCCGGCCGGGACATGAAGGCGATCTCCCCATCGAAGATCACGAGATGGTTCGGGAGCTGGGGTGTGGTGCGCACGCTGGCACCGGCGGCGATGAGCTTCTTGATGTGCCCCCGGGTGGGAAGGTCGGCGCGGGCGCTGTGCTGGTAGAGCATCCGCATCCGCACCCCCCGCTCCAGCATGGCGAGGTTGCGTGTCAGCGTGTCGTCGAGGTCGGCCCAGGAGGGCGCGTTCGGCTCGACGCTCAGCATCTCGCGCTCGCACGCCTCCGCCGCCATGTGCAGCGATCCGCGCACGGCCGCGCCGTCGGGCAGCGCCTCCAGCGGGTTCGCCGGTTTCCTGGTGCGCTGCACCTCGTCATATCCGTGCATCAGGGAGTGCATCCGCGTACGGATTCCGGTGATCAGGTCGCGCCGGTGGTGGATCTCCGTCTCCATCGGCGATATCAGCGAGGCGGCGGCGATCTCCGGGTTCACCGGCAGGAGGTTGGTCAGATGTCCCGGCTCCGGACGGAGCAGGTGCAGGCGGGTCAGCCGTTCTATCGCGTCCTCGACGGTGCGGGGGTCGAGGCCGAGCTCTTCGGCGACGTCGCGGGCCGTACCGATGTGGCCCCTGTGAAGTGCCCTGAAGTAGACGGAGGCGGTGTCCTCGTCCAGGGCACGCAGTTGGTCAGAAAGTCCACCCACAAGCCTTATCCCCCTTGCGGCTATTCTTGCCAGAGTGTGCCAGAAAATTGCACAAGATTGCTAGATAGTTGTGAAGAACTGTCTGGATCGCTTTCCTGATTGCGTCCAAGGGCCGGTAAGCCGTGGGGAGCCGCCGCGGGACCTCTCCCGGGAGTCGCGAACGTAACCGCACACCAGGGCGCTGGCACCATCGGGGTGGCCAATTGTTGCCAATGTCCTGTGCCGTGACGCCCGCGTCAACAGGTTGACGACGCCGCCGGCGAGAGTGTCTGATCATTCACAGTTCGCGACCGGCGTGTCCCGCCGGACCGCGACGACCACACCCGGCCCCACGTGATCCCACGACGGCCGGGCACGACTTCCGGATTCCGTCCCGGGAGAACGGCGGGGGCGCCGCGTGCGGCAGCCGTACCTCGCCGGACTTCTCCACGCCTCCGCCGAGATCCTGTACGGCGCGGTCGCCCGGGAGGCGGACGGCTCGCGCCGCGCCGCTCGCGAACCCGGCACCGGTGCCGGGGTTCCGGTCGCCGGAGATTCCCGGCCGCGGGAGCGGAGGACGACGCGCCCCGGGCGAATGCTCAAGCGGAGGTGAATGCCTGTGCCGCGACGCCTTCCCCCTCCCCGGAGGATCGCGACTGTCAGCGTCCTTACTTCCCCGTTCGCCCAGCCGGGCGGGGGCGACGCCGGGGGACTCAATGTCTACATCGTCGAGGTCGCCCGGCGGATGGCGGCGCTGGGCGTCGAGGTGGACATCTTCACGCGCGCCGACACCCCCGCCGCGCCGCCGCTGGCCGAACTCGCCCCCGGCGTGCTGGTCAGGCACCTGGCCGCGGGACCGCCCAGGGAACTCCACAAGAACGACCTGCCGGCCACGCTCGGCCCGTTCACCGCCGAGATGCTGCGCGTGACGGGCAGGTACGACCTCGTGCACGCCCACCACTGGCTGGCCGGGCGGGTGGGGGCGGTCGTCAAGGAACGCTGGGGCGTTCCCCTCGTGCAGTCCATGCACTCGCTCGGCGCGGTCAAGAACGCGTCGCTCGCGGCGGGCGACAAGCCGGAACCCGCCGGGCGCATCGCGGGGGAGACGGAGGTGGTGGCCGCCGCCGACCGGCTCGTCGCCAACACCGTGCAGGAGGCCGGCCAGCTGGTCACGCTGTACGGGGCCGACCCGGCCAGGGTGCGGACCGTCAATCCCGGCGTCGACCTGTCCCTGTTTCGCCCCGGCTCGCGGGCCGGGGCCCGGCGGGCGCTCGGCCTTCCCCCGGACGCCGTCGTGCTGCTGTTCGCCGGGAGGGTGCAGCCGCTCAAGGCGCCGGACGTCCTGCTGCTCGCCGCGGCCAGGATGATCCGCCACGACCCCGGCCTCGCCGGGCGCCTCGTCGTGGCCGTCGTGGGCGGGCCCAGCGGAGCCGGTTGGGGCCGGCCCGACCACCTGGGCAAGCTCGCCGCCACGCTCGGCATCACCGGTCAGGTACGGCTGGAACCGCCCTGCCCGCAGCCCAGGCTCGCCGACTGGTACCGGGCGGCGACCGTCGTCGTGGTGCCCTCCCACGCCGAGACGTTCGGCCTGGTGGCCGTCGAGGCCCAGGCGTGCGGCACCCCCGTGGTCGCCGCGGCCGTCGGCGGCCTCCGCACCGCGGTGCGGGACGGGATCTCCGGAGTGCTCGTGGACGGGCACGACCCGGCCGCGTACGCCCGCGTGCTCGGAGACCTCGTGGCCGCGCCCCGGTCGCTGCGGGCACTGGGCGAGGGGGCGATCGCCCACGCGTCCCGGTTCGGCTGGGACCAGGCCGTCGACAGGCTGACGGAGGTGTACGCCGAGGCCGCACGGGCGGTGAAGGCGAGGGGCGGCGGCTCCCGGCCGTTCGGGCCCGGGGGTGGCTCTCAGGTGGTGGCACCGCTCAGGTAGCGGGTGGCGCCGTGCGGGCGGCGGGGCCGACGAGCCGGGTGCGGGCGGCGGCCAGGTCGTCGTCGCCGAGCCCGGCCCCGCGAAGGTAGGACTCGACGTCGAGCGACTCCACCGTGGCCTCGATGACCTCGCGGGCCGTGGTGTTCGCGCGGGCGAGCATCGCCTGGATCCTGGGACCCTCGTCGGCCTCGCCGAGCTTGACGAAGAGGGGCCGCAGCCGCTCGGCGCTCAGCTCGTAGTCGGCGGCGATGTCGGCGGCCGGCACGCCGGCGAGGGCGAGCATCAGCAGGGTGACGAGGCCGGTGCGGTCGCGGCCCGCCATGCAGTGCACGACGACGCCGCCCGGCTCGGCGCGGGCGATCGCCGATATGGCGGCGGCGCACCGCTCCGCCTTCCGCTCCAGGAAGGGCCGGTAGTACAGCGGGGTGCCGTACAGGCCCTCGGCCGGTCCGGACCAGAACTCGGTGTCCCCCCGGTCGTCCAGGGGCACGCGCACGGTGGTCAGACCGGCGGGACGGCTCACCGTCCCGCCCCGCCAGTCGCCGTCGTTGCGCAGGTCGACAACCGTGCGGACGCCGTGGTCCGCGAGCGCCCGCCATCCGGCCGGGCTGAGGCGCTCGGGGGCGTCGGAGCGGACGAGGGCGCCCCAGAGCGTCTCGCGGCCGTCGGCGGTGCGCATACCGCCCAGGTCGCGGACGTTGTGGCAACCGTCCCAGTCGAGGTGCCTGTCCCGCGGGACGACGGCGCCTCCGGAGACCGCCGGTCCTCGATCATCACGTTGGGCGTCCATGTGGGGTCCTCCCGGTGTCTCATCGTGCCACCGCGGTACTCGCCGCGGCCGTTCCGTGCCGGATCGTCGCACTCGTGTCCCCGTCCCGCTCCTGCCCCATCCCCGCCCCGTCCCCGCTTTGTGCCGGACCGCCGCCGGACCGGTGACGGCCGCGCCCCCGATCGCCCCGCCACCCCGCCGCCCCGACCGTGTCGCCGTCTCGCGGACGTCGTCCCGGGTCAGGTCGCCGGGACCGCGCCGCCGAGTGCCGGAGGGTCTCCCGCGCACTCCGACGCGGCCCAGACCATCAGGTCCTCGATGTACAGGAGCATGTCCTCCGCGGTCTCCCCCCAGCCGGTCGCGTCACCCCACTGGAGGCTGAACACGGCGCCCGCGGGGCGGTGCAGGACGGTCATCATGTAGCGGGCGCCCAGCGGGCGGGGTGGCGAGAAGGTGACGATCCGGTCGTCCTCGTCGCCGGGGAAGCCGTCGTCGCCCGCGGGCCACAGCGTGTTGAGGTCGTCCGCGACCCCCTCGTCCATGTAGCTGAACCGGGGGTAGGCCACCCCGGTCTTGTACAGGTCGCCGAGGATCTCCTCGCACATCCGCTCCGTGGCGTACGGGTCGGCGTTGGCGAACCGGTGGCCGGACAGTTGCTGGGAGGCGCAGTCCGCCAGCGCCCTCCGGTACGCGGCCCCCGGCGAGCCGGTGGACAACGCGGGAAGGAGCACGGGCATCGTCATGGTGGCCTTGCGCACCGACCGTCCCGCCCCGGCGGAGAAGCGGTTCGCCGAGATCGCGAAGATCCCGGCCCGCGACGACCGCTCCACCGCGCAGACGGCGGTGCCGAAGGCGAGGAGGAAGGCGGCGGAGGGGGAGACGCCCGTCGCCCGCGCTATGGCGCCGGCCGCCCGCCCCGCGCGGCGGGACGCCAGCCAGCAGGAGCGGAACTCCCCCTCGTCGGACGCGCCGGACAGGCCGGACGCGCCCGACGGGGACGCGCCTGAGGGGGACGCGCCGGGCCGGGACACGCCTGACCGGCCCGGCCGGCCGGGCCGTACGAGGGAGGCTCGCGAGGGGGCGGAAGGCACGTGGCCGTCGAGCGCCTTGCCGATCTCGCCCAGCCGCCGCTCCCAGTAGCCCAGGGCCCGCCGCTGGTAGGCCACCCCGGCGGGGGAGGCCTCGGAGAGGGCGGCGTCGATCGGCTGCTCGACGGCGAGGCCGGAGCCGAACGGTTCGCGGCCCGCGGCCCGCGCGCGAAGGGCGTGGTTCAGGTCGTCGCAGAGGACCCGCATCCCCCACGGGTCGATCGCGACGTGGTCGACGACGAGGTCGATCCGGCGCACGCGCCCGCCCGCCGCGTCCAGGACGGCCTTGACGGGCCACTGCTCGCCGATCCTGAAGCAGGTGCGCCGCCACGGGGTGTCGAACCGCCGCCTGAAGGACGCCTCGTCCTCCATCACCTGGATCACGTCGTCCAGCCGGTCGTCGACCGGGCAGACGTACTGGAGGCTGTCCTCGCGCCCCGCGCGGCGGACCAGCGACCGCAGCCCCTCGTGCCGGGCGAGGACGTCGCGCACCGCCGCGACGACCTGGCCGACGGGCAGGTCCCGCCCCGGTACGGCGGCGCAGATGTTGTCCTCGTAGGAGGTGTCCGTGTCGGTGGGGATCCACTGGACCCACTCGTGCTGGGCCCAGGTGAGCGGCCCGTCGCGCACCACCCGCGCGTCCGGAGACCAGCCGGGTCCTGTCAAGAAAGCCCCCGCCTTCGAATATCGGGAATCCCTCCCGGGGTCCGACGCCGAAAACGATCAGGAAGGAACGGCGAGCGGAGGGAGAGAACGTCGTGGGCGACCGCCGGACCGTGCCCGGCGCGATTCCGCGAGCTCCGCGAGCTCCGCGAGCTCCGCGAGCCGCGAATCCGCCCGCGAAGCCGTTCGCCGACAATGATCAGACACTCCCGGCGGCGGCGCGGTCAACCTTCCGCACCCCGCCTTCGCGGAGCGGGCGTCGGCAACTAGTGCCAGGCAACATGTTGTCAGCGGTACGTCCACCGGCGGCGCGGGGTCCGGGGCTCAGTCGGCGCCTCTCCCGAAGCGATATGGGTACGCGAGGCTAAATGTCTACTCCTTGCGGATTTATGTTTTTCTCTGACAGTCTTTTGTTGTGATTATGAGGAAACTCCTTTCGGGTGTGCGATCTGCCAGTGGGGAGGCCGTCATGAGAACGGCTCCGGCGTTTCTCCGGCGGGAGGTCTAGGGATGGACATGCTCGCGCGGGGGGACGCGCGGGAGGGGATCACACCCCGGCCCGATGGCATCCGCGAGCTGCCGCTCTCGTTCGGCCAGGAGCGCATGTGGTTCCTGGACCGGCTGGAGCGGACCGGCGGCGGCGCCGCCCACAACATCTTCATCGCCGAACGGCTCAGGGGGCCGCTCGACCCCGCCGCCCTGGAACGGGCGCTCGCCGAGATCGTGGCCAGGCACGAGATCCTGCGAACCCGCTTCCCGAGTAGGGACGGCGCTCCCGTCCAGATCGTCGACGAGCCGCGCCCCGCCGGCGACCGGCCGTACCTGGAGCTGCTGGACCTGTCGCATCTTCCCGAGGCGGAACGTGAGGCGCGGACCACGCGGCTCGTCCGGGAGCAGATCGAGCGGCGGTTCGACCTGGCGGGCGAGCCGCCGCTCCGGGCGGGCCTGCTGCGCCTGTCCGAGCGGGAGCACGCGATCTTCGTCGTGTTCCACCACATCGCCGTGGACGGCTGGTCGGTCGGCGTGTTCGCGCGCGAGCTGGCCGCGCTGTACGAGGCGCTCCCGGCCGGAGATCCGTCGCCGCTGCCGCCGCTGCCGATCCAGTACGCGGACTTCGCGCTGTGGCAGCGCGGGCATTCGGACGGCCTGGCGGACGAGCGGCTCGGCCACTGGCGGCGAAGGCTGGCCGACCCGCCGACGCTGGAACTCCCGACGGACCGGCCGCGTCCCCCGGTCAGGACCTCCGAGGGCGGCCGCGCCCTGCTCCGGCTCCCCGCCGAGCTGGCCGACGGCGTCGACGGGCTCGCCCGGCGCACCCGTACCACGCCGTTCATGGTGCTGCTCGCCGTGTACCTGGTCCTGCTGTCGCGCCGCTCCGGCCAGGAGGACATCTGCGTCGGCACGCCGATCGCCGGACGGGACGGGGACGAGCTGGAGCCGCTCATCGGGCTCTTCCTCAACACGCTGGTGATCCGCGGGGACCTGTCGGGCGACCCGACCTTCAAGGAGCTGCTCGTCCGGGTCCGTCGCGCGGCCCTGGAGGCGTACACCAACGCGGCCCTGCCCTTCGACCGCCTGGTGAGCGAGCTGAACGTCCCCAGGGACCTCAGCCGCACGCCCCTCTTCCAGGCCCAGCTCGTCCTGCACGACTATCAGGGCACCGCCCTGACCCTGCCCGGCGTCACCGCCGAACCGGTCGACCCGGGCGACGCGCGATCGGCGATGTTCGACCTGTCGCTGGAGTTCGGGCGCCGGGACGGCGGCCTCGAACTCTCCCTCGTCTACAGCACGGCCCTGTTCGACCACGGCACAGCCGAACGCATGGCGGAGCACGTCGCGGCCATGCTGCGCAGGGCCGTCGAGGACCCCGGCACGCGGCTGTCGGAGCTGGGCCTCCCGCCGGAGGCCGAGCGCGAGCTGACCCTCACCGCGTGGAACGACACCGCGGCCCCGCGCCCGGAGGCCACCCTCCACGACCTGGTCGCGGGGGAGCCCGGGGCCGTCGCGGCCACGTGCGGAGGGCGGAGCCTGACGTACGCGGAGCTGGAGACGAGCGTCAACCGGCTGGCCAACCGGCTGCGGCGCGAGGGCGTGCGGCCGGGCGCCGTCGTGGCCGTGTGCGCCACCCGCTCGCTGGAGACGCTGGTCGCGCTGCTGGCCGTGATGAGGGCGGGCGGCGCCTACCTGCCCCTCGACCCGGACTACCCCGCCGAGCGCCTCGTCTTCGTCCTGCGTGACTCGGGCGCGGAGCTGCTCCTCACCGAGGAGCGCCTGCGCGGAAGGCTGCCGGAGAGCACCGCCCGGGTCCTGCTCGTCGAGGACCCCCGGGCGTTCGCCGGCGAACCCGGTACGCCTCCCGCTCCGCTCGCGACGCCGGACGACCTCGCGTACGTGATCTACACCTCGGGCTCGACGGGCCGCCCCAAGGGGGTCGCGATCGAGCACCGCGCCGTGGTCAACCTGCTGCTGGCCATGAAGGACCTGCTCGGCGCCGGACCCGGCCACGTCTGGCTGGCGCTCACCTCCCTGTCGTTCGACATCTCCGTGCTGGAGTTCTTCCTCCCGCTGGTCAGCGGCGGCCGGGTGGTCGTCGCGGGCGGCGCGGAGGCGCCGGACGCGCTCGCGCTGGTGAGGCTCGCCGCCGCGCACGGCGTGACGCACGTGCAGGCGACGCCGTCGGGCTGGCGGGCGCTCCTCGACGCTGGATTCGACGGGCCGAGGGTGACCGCACTGGCCGGAGGCGAGGCGCTGCCGCCCGCCCTCGCCCGCGCGCTGCGAGGGCGTGTACGGGCGATGTGGAACGTGTACGGGCCCACCGAGACGACGATCTGGTCCACCCGCGAGCCGGTGCCCGCCGAGCCGGGGGCGGTGGCGATCGGCAGGCCGCTGGCCAACACCCGCGTCCACGTGCTCGACGAGAGGCTCGACCCGGTGGCCGTCGGGGTGGTCGGCGAGCTGTTCATCGCGGGGACGGGGCTGGCGCGGGGCTACCTGAACCGGCCGGGCCTGACCGCGGAGCGCTTCCTGCCCGACCCGTTCGGACCCCCGGGGTCGCGCCTGTACCGGACCGGCGACCGGGTGAGATGGCTGGCGGACGGGCGGCTGGAGTTCCTCGGCCGGGCCGACGGCCAGGTGAAGCTGCGAGGCCACCGCGTCGAGCTGGGCGAGGTCGAGGCCGCCCTGGAGACCCACCCCCGGGTCGCCCGCGCGGTCGCCGCGATCGTCGACGACACCCTGGTGGCGTACGTGGTCGGGGCCCCGCCCGTCGCCGGAGGACCCGCCGCCCCGGCCGCCGTCACCGCCGAGGACCGTGTCGCCGGACCCGGACCCGGACCCGGACCCGGACCCGGACCCGGAGCGGGAGCGGGAGCGGGAGCGGGAGCGGGACCCGGTGCCGGAGGTGACGCGGCCGCCGGCACCACCCCGGCCATCCGGGAGCCGGACCTCGCGGAGCTCCGGGAGCACGTCGCGCGGTCGCTGCCCGCGATCATGGTGCCCGCTGTCGTGGTGCCGCTGACCGCCCTGCCCCTCACCCCGAACGGCAAGCTCGACCGCAAGGCGCTTCCCGTGCCCGGCAGGCCGTCCGCCGGGCACGGCCGCCCGCCGGAGAGCCACCTGGAACGGCAGGTGGCAGGGATCTTCGCCGAGGTGCTGGGCGTGGCCGCCGACCGGCTCGGCGCCGACGACGACTTCTTCGGCCTGGGCGGGCACTCGCTGCTCGCGGTCAAGGTCACCGCGCGGATCGCGGCGCTGCTCGGCGTGGAGGTTCCCGTCAGGGAGCTGTTCGGCCGGCCGACGATCGCCGGGTTCGCCGAGGCCGTCGGCACCGCCGCGTCCGGCCCCGCGGACGACCGCGACGGCCGTGCCGCCCCGTTGCGTCCGCGCCCCGACGGTACGCCGCTCACGCTCTCGCCCGCGCAGGAGCGGCTCTGGCTCATGCACCGGCTCGATCCGGACGACGCGGCGTACAACATGTTCACCGTCTGGCGCCTGCGCGGCGATCTCGACACCGCCACGCTGGAACACGCTCTCCGGGACCTGGCGGCGCGGCACGAGACCCTGCGCACCCGCTACCCGGAGGTGGACGGCGGGCCGGTCGCGATCACCGACCCCGCGACCGGTCCGCTGATCGAGCACATCGACCTCTCCGGCGGGGAACCGGTGGGCGGCGTGCGGGAAGGGCGGCCCGCGGGAGGGGCCGGCCCCGGAACCGCCGGAGGAGAGAGCGGCGAAGGGCTCGCGGGAAGGGAGCGGGAGGCGCGGAGGCTGGTCGCGGAGCGGACCAACGCCCCCTTCGACCTCACGGGCCCGCCCCCGTTGCGGGTCAGCCTGCTGCGCCTCGCCGAGCACGACCATGTGCTCTGCTTCATCCTCCACCACATCGCGGGCGACGGCTGGTCGCTCAACGTCCTCGCCGACGACCTGGCCGTCCTGTACGCCGCGCGCAAAGACGGGACCGAGCCCGGTCTCGCCGAGCCGCCGGTGACGTACGGGGACATCGCGTTCTGGCAGCGGGGCCACGACGACGGGGCGGCGCTCGGCTACTGGCGCGAGCGGCTCGCCGACCCGCCCGTGCTGGAGCTGCCGTTCGACCACCCCCGCCCGCCGATCTCCTCCCACAGCGGGGGATCCCACTCTTTCCGCCTGCCCGCCGAGCTCGCCGCGCGGCTGGAGGAAGTGGCCCAGGAGTGCGGGGCGACCCTCTTCATGGTGCTGCTCGCCGCGTACCAGGTGCTGCTGGCCCGCCACACCGGCCAGGACGACATCATGGTCGGCTCCTCCTACGCGGGGCGGGACCGCGTCGAGCTGGAGCCGGTCGTCGGCTATCTCGCCAGCACCCTGGTCCTGCGGGGTGACCTGTCGGGAGACCCCTCCTTCACAGACCTCGTGGGCCGTACGCGCACGATCCTGCTGGAGGCGATGGCGTACCAGGAGGTGCCGTTCGAGAAGCTCGTGACGGAGCTGGGGGTGGAGCGCGGCCTGAGCCGTACGCCGCTCTTCCGGACCATGGCCATCCTGCACAGCCAGGACGACGGCACCAGGGACTCCCTCGCCGACCTGGACCTGGAGTTCTTCGACGCCGGATACCGGCAGGCCAAGTTCGACCTCATGCTGGAGATGTGGCGGGACGACGACGGGCTCTTCCTGGCGCTCGGCTACGACGCCGAGCTGTTCGAGGCCGAGACCGTCGCCCGCCTCGCGGGCCGGTTCACCGTCCTGTGCCGCGCGGTCGCCGCCGATCCCCGCCGGGCCCTCTCCGCGCTGCCGCTGCGCACCGACGAGGACGACGCCCGGCTGCGCGTCCACGAGGCGGCGGCGGACCTCGTCCCGGGTCCCCTCGTGCCGGACCTCGTCGGGGAGGCGACCGCCCTGCACGCGGACGCGACCGCCGTGGGCTGCGGCGACGAGACGCTGACCTACGCGGGCCTGGAACGTCGCGTCGCCTCGCTGGCCGCCCTGCTCCGGCGCCACGGCGTCATACGGGAGACGGTCGTCGCGGTCCTGGCGGACCGGTCGATCGACGTCGTCGCGGCACTGCTCGCCGTGTGGCGCGCCGGTGGCGCCTACCTGCCCGTCGACCCCGAACTCCCGGAGGAACGGGTCAGGACGATCCTGTCCGGCAGCGGGGCCGCCCTCCTGGTGACCTCCCGCCCCCTCGACGGCCCGCCGCCGGGGGACGTCCCGGTGCTGGTCCTGGAAGACCTGGAGCCCGGGGAGCCCGGGGAGCCCGGGGAGCCCGGGGAGCCCGGGGAGCCCGGGGAGCTTGAGACCGCGCATCTCGCCGGCGGTGACGACGCCGCGTACGTGATCTACACCTCGGGGTCCACCGGGCAGCCCAAGGGCGTGGTGGTCGAGCACCGGGCCCTGGCCGAGCGGGTGGCCTGGATGAGGGAGGCGTACGGCCTGGGGCCGGGAGACCGCGTGGTCCAGTTCGCCGCGCTCGGCTTCGACGCGCACGCCGAGGAGATCTACCCCGCCCTGGCCTCGGGAGCGGCCCTCGAACTCCTGCCGGGCGGCGCGGTCACCCTTCCCGAGGTGCTCGCCGGACCCCGGGGGCGCGAGGTGACCGTGCTGGACCTGCCGACCGCCTACTGGCACCGGCTGGTCGACCAGATCGACGACGTGGCCTGGCCGGAACGGCTGCGGCTGGTCATCCTCGGCGGCGAGCAGGCGCACGCCGAAGCCGTGGCCCGCTGGCGGGAGCGGTTCGGCGACCGGGTCCGGCTGGTCAACACGTACGGGCCCACCGAGGCCACGATCATCGCCACCGCGGCCGATCTCGGCTCCGCCGACGCCGAGAGGCGCCCGCCGATCGGACGGCCGATCGGCGGCACCCGGGCGGTCGTCGTCGACCCCAGGGGCCACCGCGTACCCTCCGGTGCCGCCGGGGAGGACCTCCGCCGCACGCGGTCCGGTGTCTCCGGGGAGCTTCCTCACCGCGCGCCGCCCGGCGCCTCGGGAGGGCCGCTGCGCCGCGTGCCGCCCGGTGTCCCCGGCGAGTTGCTCCTCGGCGGCGCGGGACTCGCCAGGGGATACCTCGGCCGCCCGGACCTGACCGCCGAGCGTTTCCTCGACGACCCGGAGGTGGGGCGGCTCTACCGCACCGGGGACCTGGTCCGGTGGCGCGCGGACGGCCTGCTGGAGTTCCTGGGCCGCGTCGACGACCAGATGAAGGTCCGCGGGTTCAGGATCGAGCCCGCCGAGGTCGAGGGACGCCTTCTCGCCCACCCCGGTGTGCGGCAGGTGGCGGTGACCGCCCGCGAGGACAGGCTGGTCGCCTACGTCGCGGGCACCGCCGACCCGGCGGAGCTCCGGCGCGACCTCGCCGAGGCGCTCCCGCCGTACATGGTTCCCGACGTCTGGGTGGCCCTGGACGAGTTGCCGGTGACCACAGGAGGGAAGATCGACCGCCGCGCCCTCCCCGCGCCCGGCCTCGACCTCGACGAGGACAGGCCCTTCGTGGAGCCCAGGAACGACGCCGAGATCCTCGTGGCGGGCGTCTGGCAGGAGGTGCTGGGCGTCGGTAAGGTCGGCGCGCTCGACGACTTCTTCGCGCTGGGCGGCCACTCGCTGCTCGCCGTGCGCGTCGGCTCCCGCCTGCGCACGGTCGCCGGGATCGACGTCCCCATTCGCGAGCTTTTCAGGAACCGCACGGTGGCCGATCTCGCGGTCACGGTGGAGCGGATCCTGATGGAGGAGCTGTCCGCGCTGACGGACGAGGAGGTCGCCCGGATGCTCGGCACGGACGGCTCCTGAGCGCGGTCCCCCTTCCCCTTCCCCTTCGACTCCGACTCCGACGGTTTTCCCCCGCGACGACCGACGGGCCGGGGGAGAACCCGACCCCCTCCCCGGGGCTGGAACCCGGGGTCTCCCACTGGAGGTATTCGATGAGTCAGCAAGACGTCGCCGGTCCGGCGGGTCCGGTGGAGCCCGCCGGTCCCGCCGGGCAGACCGCGGTGGCCGAACGGGCCGGGGAAGCGAGGGGGGAGGGCGTCCCCCTTTCCGGGGACCCTCTCCGGCTGTGGCTGGCCGGGGCCCTGTCCACGGCGTGTGACGGGGAGATCTCCGCCCAGGAGATTCTCGATTCCGACACCTCGTTCGTCGCCATGGGGATCACCTCGATCGCCACGATCCGCCTGGTCGACATCATCGAGGCGGAACTGGACGTCATGATCGACTTTGGGGGTGACACCTGGTTCCTCCAGGACCTGGACGCCCTGACCGCCTACCTGACCGACCTCCCCCGCCCCTGACCGACCTTTCCCGCCCCTGACCGACCTTTCCCGCCCCTGACCGACCTTTCCCGCCCCTGAGGGACCGCCGGACGCGAGCCCGGCGCTTTCTCCGGCCACGACCCCGTCCGGCGCGACCTTGTCACGCCGGAGGCGCCTTCCGCGGCCCCCGTGCCCTTGCCCCTGTCAGAGGTGACCCGCCGCGCGGCCGAGGGCGATCCCGGTGGTCTCCTCGGGGTACGGCGACAGGCGCACGGCGTCGGAGGGAGACAGGAGCCCCGCGGTCACCTGCTCGCACAGACGGGCCAGGGCGGAGATCTCCGCGTGCTGGGCGACGACGAACGCGCGGCCGACCGGGTCGCCGTGACCGGGAACGACCGTGCCGCCGGAGCCGGAGCCGGAGCCGGAACTGGAACCGGCCGTGTCACCGTGACCGGGACTGGAGCTGGACGTGTCACCGTGCCGGAGGCCGGCCGTGTCACCGTGACCGGAACCGGTCGTGTCACCGTTCCAGGGGCCGGTCGCGTCGCCGGGGCCGTGACCGGAGAGGGCCGCTTCGCCGAGGCCGCCGTCGAGCAGGTCGAGCAGCCGGGTGATCGTGGCGGGCCATTCGAGGGGGTAGGCGTCCTCGTAGGCGGGCGGCGCGCCGTTCTCCACCAGGTCCCCGGCGAAGACCACCCCGGCGTCAGGCACGTGGACGACCAGATCGTTGCCGGAGTGGCCGCGGCCGAGGTGGGCCAGGACGATCGGGCGGCCCCCGACGACCAGCCGCGTCCGGTCGGTCACGAGGTGGTCCGGCGGCACGATCTCGGTTTTCGCGATGTCGTCGGCGATGTCGGGGCGCCCCAGGTCCCGGTAATAGCGTGCCCACTCGTCCCTGGCCCGGCCGCCGTTCTCGACCAGGTCCGCGCGGCAGCCCTCGTGCGCCCAGACGGGACGGCCGAGGAACGACCGGGTGCCGAAGCTGTGGTCGAAGTGCGAGTGGGTGATCGCCACCGTCCACGGATCACGGGTGATCCGCCTGACCTCCGCGAGCAGCTCCGCCCCCTGCCGCTCGTCCCCCCGCGTGTCGACCACCAGGCAGCCGCCGTCGCCCATGACCAGTCCCACCGACAGGTCCAGCTCGGCGTACCGCCGCACCAGCACCCGGTCCGCCACCTCGACCCATCGACCTTCCACGGGTCGCATTCTTCCCGATCGCCGAGGCCCCGTCCCTACCCCGGCCCGGGGGAGACGAGGTCAGGCGTCGGCGAACCAGGAGCCGTGGAAGCCCGCGGGCACCCGGCGCGGCAGCCGTACCGTCGCCACGGGCTCCAGCGTGCCGGCGTCCAGCACCCGCAGCGACGAGTCGCCTCCCGTCGTGACGATCGACATCAGCCAGCCGTCGTCCTCGGCACGCGCGTTTCCCGAGGGCACGAACACGGCCTCGCCCGTCGCGCCGCCGGTCTCCCTGATGTCGCTCGCGCCGGTGTTCGCGTCGTACTTGACGATCGCGTTGTGGGCCACGGTGTACAGGTAGCGGCTGGGGAGCCCGGTTCGTGTCGTGTTGACCGTGGGGAACTCGGTCGCACGGTCGTCGAGGCGCTCCTCCTTCGCGACGCCGCTCTCCGGGTCGAGCGTCCACCGGTGCAGGCTCGCTCCCAGCTGAAGGTCTCCCGAGGCGGTGGGGCCGGGAACCCCGCCCGTGCCGCCGCTGATCCTTTCCCACGCGTTCCGGAAGCTCCGCGGCGTGTAGCGGATCGCGTCGAGGACCACCCGGCCCGTGGCGTCCTCGTGGGCGTTGCCGACGTGGAAGACGTAACACGGGTCCACGTCGAACCAGCGCACCCGCCCGTCGACCCGGCTCATGACGCCGAGCCGGGCGCCGTAGGCGTCGTCCCAGCGGTAGGGGAGGCCGCGGCGCTCCATGGCCACCTCCATGTCGAAGATCACCGGAAGGTCCAGCCAGACCACGTGGTTCTCGGTGATCGCGAAGTCGTGCATCATGGTCGGCCCGGGGACCTCGATCCGCCGGCTCTCGACCAGCTCGCCGCCGGCCGACAGCCGGTGGTAGGTGAGGTACGGAGGGGCGAAGCCGTAGCCGAAGAACAGCAGTTCCCCGGTGCGCGGGTCCTCCTTGGGGTGGGCGGTCATGGCCGTGGTGAGTCTGCCGCCGAAGTCGCAGGCGCCGATCGTGCCCAGCTCCGGGCCGATCTCGTACGGCAGGCCGCTCTCGACCAGCGCGAGGAACCGGTCGGAGTGCCGGATCACGCTGGTGTTGGCGGTGACGGCGGCTAGGTCGCGCTCGCCGGAGTCCGTGAAGAACCGGGCGTCGTCGGTGAGCGCGGTGGTCCGTGTCCACCGGTTGCGGTACCACTCGGCGCGGCCGTCGCGCAGGCGGACGCCGTGGAGCATGCCGTGCCCGGCGAACCAGTGACCCGGGTCCTGCCCCGGCAACGGGTTGGGGCCGTTGCGGAAATAGCGCCCGGTCAGCTCGGTGGGGAGAGTCCCCTCGACGGGAAGGTCGTGGGCGTCGATCTCGTCGGGAACCGGCGCTAGATCGCCCTGCAGGTAGGACGGGGTCATGATCCCTCCTTGATATTCCACTAGTGACATGTCGAACGTAGAACTTCCATAACTGACATGTCAATACAGGAATGTAAGATGCCGTCATGAGCCTCCGACACGCGATCCTGGGTCTGCTCTCCGAGGGCCCGGCGAGCGGCTACGACCTGATGAAGGTCTTCGAGATCTCCCTTGACAACGTCTGGGCCGCCACCCAGAGCCAGCTCTACGGCGAGCTCGGCCGCCTCGCCGACGCCGGGCTGATCGAGGTCGTCGCCGAGGGGCCGCGAGGTCGCAAGGAGTACGCGCTGACGGAGCCCGGCCTGGCCGAGCTGCGTCACTGGCTGATCGAGGTCGAGCCCGAGCAGGTCCGTCGCAGCGACATGCTGCTCCGGGTCTTCTTCCTGGGCATGGTCGATCCCGCCCAGGCCGGCGCCTACCTGGCCCGGCAGGGCGCCGTCGCGGCCGAGCAGTACGAGCGGCTCAGCCGGATCCGTCCGCTGACCGAGGGGTCCGAGCGGCTCTCCGTCTACGGGAGGCTCGCCCTGGAGTGGGGCCTGCGCGCCAGCGCCATGCAGCGCGAGTGGGCCGAGTGGGCCGCCCGCGAGATCGAGACCGCCGCCTCCGGCGAGGCCACCCGGGACGCGCGGACGGCGCAGGATGGACAGACAGCGCAGAACACTCAGAACGTGCAGACCGGGCCGGGCGCGGCCGGGCAGGCGGCGCGGGACGCCAGGGTCGCGCGGTCCCGGGGCGGGCAGACCCCGGACGCCGAGCGGCCGGATCCCGGCCGGGAGACGTCGGAGGCCGACAGGGCGACCGCCGACCGTTAGGAACTCGCGACGGGGATTTCGGCGGCGAGGGCCGCGGAGCACGCCCTGCGACGCCACAGACGCCACGCGCCGGGTTTCGCTGGGTTTCGCCAGGCTCTGTCGGGCTCCGTCGTTTTCGTCACGCGGCCACGCCACCGCGCTGCGATGCCAAGCGTCCGCCGGGCTCCGCCATGCATCCGCCGGAGTCCGCCGGAGTCCGTTGGAGTCCGTTGGAGTCCGCCGGCCTCTGCCAGACTCCGCCACGCGTCCGTCGGACCCCGTCGACCCCGTCGACCCCGTCAGACCCCGTCAGGCCAGGACCCGGCCGACCATCCGCGCGTACATCCGCCCCGGGCTCGGCGTCGACGCCGGATGCAGGAAGCCGGGAAGCATCGGCAGGTCCACCGCGAAGGGCTGCAGCCGCTCGTAGAGGACGTCTGCGCCCGCGGGGCGCTTGCCGGGGTCCTTCTCCAGCAGCTCGGCGACCAGGCGGTTCAGCTCGTCCGGGACCCCGGGCACCTCCGGCGGGCGTTCCTTCACCTGGCGTTCGAACACGGCGTACTCGGTGGGGCCGGTGAACAGCTGGCGGCCGGTCAGCATCTCGTGGATCACGCACCCGAGGGCGTAGAGGTCACTGCGGGGGCCGGACAGGCCGCGCTGGATCTGCTCGGGCGCCATGTACGACGGGGTGCCGAGGATCTGGCCCACCCGGGTGAACTGGGTCGAGCCGGACTCGCGGAGCACGGCCAGGCCGAAGTCGAGGACCTTCACGCTCCCGTCGGGGCAGAGCATCAGGTTGGTCGGCTTCAGGTCGCGATGGTAGATGGACAGCGCGTGGGCGGCCGTCAGCACCGCGCAGGCCTGGGCGGCGATCGCCGCCGCCCAGGGCACCGGGAGCGGGCCGTGCTCGCTGACCACGTCGGCCACGGTGACACCCTCGATGAACTGCATCACCTGGAACAGCCGCTGATCGAAGGTGCCGAAGTCGTACAGGACCGGAGCGCCGGGGTGCTCCAGCCTGGCCAGGATGCGGGCCTCGCGCAGGAAACGCCGCTTCAGCTCCTCGTCGGGGCCGGTGAGGAACTTCAGGAACTTGACGGCCACCCTGCGGTCGAGGTGCTTGTCGTGGCCGCCGTAGACGGCCCCCATGCCCCCCTGGCCAAGTGGGAGGTCGTCGAGCACGTATCGGTCGCCGATGACCATCGACCCTCCCATGGACCTGCGGGCGTCACGCCCCTTGGTCGCACGGCCGGAGATGGCCGTCGACCAGTCCGTCAAAGCCTAGCCGGATGAGCGTTTCCCCCAGCGTCCGCGTTTCGCGCAGTCTGTCCTCCAGCTCGAACAGCTCGCGGAAGGCCGTACCGTACATCCGCTGGTCCGACAGGGGCAGCATGGGCACCCGCGCCCGCCGCACGTCGAGGCGGCTGGAGCTGGGATGGATCCTGGCCGCGTCGGCCGAACGCAGGAAACCGGCCAGGAAGCCGGAGTCGAGCCGCTGCGGGTCGACCCGGTAGAGCGTGAGTTGCGGGCCGAGCGCCGCGCCGCTCTGGGTGATCATCCTGACCGCGCCCAGCACGGTGGTCACCACGTCGCCCGGCCTGACCATGACCAGGGCCGGGTCGAGGGTGGTGCGGCCCGAGGGGGGCGCACCCGCCGCGGTGTCGTCGGCGGTCAGCACCGGGAGCGGGCCCTCGTCGGCGGACATCCTCGGCGGCGCCTGCAGGATCGTGATCAGTCCCGCCTTGGCCAGCTCGCCGACCGTGGTGGTCGGCAGGTCCTGCCGCTCGGCGAGCGGCTGGAGGGCGGGGGTGGCGTCCGACAGCAGGGCCGAGGTCTCCTTGAACCTGGCCAGGGCGTCGGTGAAGTCGCGCAGGAGGTCGAGGCCGCCGTGCTGCGGGCGGTGCCTGGACGGGGCGAGGTCGACCTCGTCGTCGAGCAGGTCGATGATCCGCACCGTCCGGCTCTCGCCGGACAGCTCGGCCTCGGGGTCCTCCACGTACGCGCGCCAGGCGGGCTCCACGATCGACAGGTCCTCGCCGGCGTCCACCACCAGCAGCTGGGACGGCGGACGCCCGCCGTCGGGCCTGCGGAGCATCCACAGGTCGGGGCCGCCGGGCGCCAGCGTCATCACGGCCCGCAGCGCCCCCGCCCGGAGCAGGTTGCCGCGGATCCGCTTGCCGGGACGGCGGCTGGCGGCGGCAGTGGGCATCAGGATCGCGACCAGGCCGCCCGGCCTCACGCGGGCCAGGCAGTGCTGCACCCAGGCCAGCTCCGACTCCCCGCGCGGTGGCAGCCCGTACTCCCAGCGCGGATCGGTGGCGAGCTCCTCGTGCCCCCAGACGCGCTCGTTGAACGGCGGGTCGCAGACCACGGCGTCGGCGGGCTCGCCGGTCAGGCGGTCCTCGCGCAGGGAGTCGCCGGCGACGATCCGCGCCTCGGCTCCGCGCAGCAGCACCCGTACGGCGGCGAGCATCGCGTTCGTCTCGTTGATCTCCTGCCCCATCAGGACGCTCTTCCGTCCCGCCCCGGCACCCTCCTCCCGGTCCGCCGGAGCGTCTCCCCGCCGCCAGGCCCAGGATTCCGCGCCCAGCAGCAGCGTCCCGACGCCGCACGCGGGGTCGAGGACGACGCCCCCGTCCCCGGCCGCCAGCCGGACCATGAGCGCGGCCACGTCGTCCCTGGTGACCGGGAGCCGGCGGGAGTGGGCCTCGGCGTAGCGCTCGAACAGGAACTCGAAGACCTCCAGCGGGCCGCGTTCGGCGGCCAGTTCGGCCACCAGCCGGACAAGAGCCAGGTCGTCCAGGCGGAGATCGGCGGAGCCGGGAAGGTCCGTCGTCACCTCGGCCACGCGGGTGAGAGACTTCGTGCCATGATCACGCCAGGCGGTGGGTTCGCGGCGCAGGAACAGCAGGAACGCGCCGACCTTGGCCACCAGCTCGCCCAGCCTGAGGTCGTCGACCGAGGTGCGCATCCGCTGCCAGACCAGGTCGCCGAGCGAGACCTCGAACGACTTGCCGTTCGCGCGCAACCACACGGCGATCTCGGGCAGGGAGAACAGCGGGCTGGAGGTGGTGCCGCCCACCGGCTGGGGAAAGTCCTCGTGGCGGCGGCGCCAGTTGCTCACCGCAGCCCTGCCGACCCCGGCGAGCCGGGCGATGTCGCCCGCGTTCACGGTGATCTCCTGGCTCTCCTCCATGGTGGGCCACAGTAGTTGACTGTGCCGCAACGGTCTACAACGACTTTGCTTGTGAAGTGCTTCAACCAATGATTTACTGCCCTCATGGCACTGAACCAACCACTTGCACTGCGCTACGCGGCCCGCTCCGACGTGGGTGTCCGCCGTGAGGCGAACGAGGACTCGGGCTACGCGAGCGCGCGCCTGCTCGCCATAGCCGACGGCATGGGTGGTCATGCGGGTGGAGAGGTCGCCAGCTCACTTGCCGTCACAGCCATGGCGAAGCTTGACGACACCCTGCCCGCCGACGGTGTCGACCTGCTCGCCGCGCTCAAGGGCGCGGCGAGAGACGTGAACCACACGCTGCGCGACATGAGCGAGCAGGATCCCACGCTTCGCGGCATGGGCACCACCTTGACCGCCATGCTCTGGGACGGCGCCACCTTCGCCCTGGCCCACGTCGGCGACTCCCGTGCCTACATGCTGCGCGACGGGGCCCTTTACCAGATCACCCACGACCACACCCTGGTCCAGTCGCTGGTGGACGAGGGGCGGATCACCCCGGAGCAGGCCGCCGAGCACCCTCGCCGGTCGATGGTGCTGCGGGTCCTCGAAGGCACCGGCGACGGCGAGCTCGACCTGTCGCTGCGCGAGGCCTTCCCCGAGGACCGCTACCTGCTCTGCTCCGACGGCCTGACCGCCGTGGTCGGACCCGAGACCCTGTTCAACACGCTGACCGAGATCTCCGACCCCGACGAGGCCGCCCGCTGGCTCATCGACCTGGCCAACCGGGGCGGTGGCCCCGACAACATCACCTGCATCGTGGCCGACTTCGGGACGCCCGGCGAGGCGGCCCAGGCGGGCCCGACCATCGTGGGCGCCGCCGTCGAGCGGAGGCTCTCCCTCTGAACCGGCGGGCGCCGGCGGGAGGTCATGCCCCCCGGGCACTCACCAGGTCTTGCCGGTGATGCGCTCGTACGCCTCGATGTAGCGCTCCCGGGTGACCTCCACGACCTCGGCGGGCACCTCCGGGGCGGGCTCCTTCTTGTCCCAGCCCGTGCCGGTCGCCCAGTCGCGCACGTACTGCTTGTCGAAGGAGAACTGCGCGTGGCCGGGCTCCCACCGGTCGGCGGGCCAGAAGCGGGAGGAGTCGGAGGTCAGCACCTCGTCGCCGAGCACGAGCGTGCCGTCGGCGGCCCGGCCCAGCTCGATCTTGGTGTCGGCGATGATGACGCCCCGCTCCGCGGCGAGCTCGGAGCCGCGCCGGTATACCTCCAGCGTGATCCGCCTGAACTCCTCGGCGGCCTCCGCGCCCTCCAGGGCGACGACCTCCTCGAAGGAGATGGGCTCGTCGTGCTGCCCCAGCGGCGCCTTGGTGCTCGGGGTGAAGATCGGCTCGGGAAGCCTGGAGCCGTCGACCAGCCCTGGCGGCAGCGGCACGCCCGACACCGACCCGTGCGCCTGGTACTCCTTCAGCCCGCTGCCGGTCAGGTAGCCGCGCGCGATGCACTCGACCTGCACCATGTCCAGCCTCCGGCACCGCACCGCACGCCCCTCGAACTCGGCGGGCACGTCGGTCGCCGAGATCACGTGGTTGGGCACGATGTCGGCGAGCTGCTCGAACCACCACAGCGACAGCCGTGTGAGGATCTTCCCCTTGTCGGGGATCGGGGTGGGCAGGATCACGTCGTACACCGACACCCGGTCGGACGCCACGAGGACGATGTCCCCGCGATCCTCGTAGACGTCGCGGACCTTCCCGGAATGAAGAAGCTTCACTGCGTTCCTTGCTCTCGCTCGACCCGGCGGCCGTCTGCGGGCCACCGGTCGCTGACCGACACCTGCTCACCGTATTCGACACCCGGTGGCGACCCGCGCCCGCCCTGCCGGACGACCGGCCCCGCCTTCGTTCCCGTGCCGGGCTCGTCAGGGACGGCGCCCGACAATCCGCGGCGGGCCGGCACCACGGCCTCGCTCGACTCCGCGGCGGCCCGGCGAGGATCATGGCCCTGCTCGACTCCGCGGCGGCCCGGCGAGGATCACGGCCTCGCTCAACTCCGCAGCAGGTCGGCGAGCACCACGGCCTCGCTGATGTCGGCCTGCCTGGTCGCGGTCAGGAGCGTCACCGTCCGGCTCCTCGCGATCTCCCGCAGGTGCTCCAGCGCCGCGGCCCGCTCGGGATCCTTGAGTTCGGCCCGGTAGCGGCGGCCGAACTCCTCGAACCGGGCCGGATCGTGGCCGTACCACGTGCGCAGCTCGGTCGAGGGCGCCACCGCCTTGCACCACTCCTCCAGGTGCGCCTTCTCCTTGGACAGCCCGCGCGGCCAGATCCGGTCGACCAGTACCCGGGCACCGTCCTGGGGCGCCGGCTCCTCGTAGACCCGGCGCACCTGTACTTCTGGTTTGGTAGTCATACGGTGACCATTCCCAGGCGACCGGCGAGAGCAGCCACAGGTGGTGCAAACATCGCCGCTCGACAGGCCGAGGCCGGCGGACGGAGCCAGGGTGGTCCACCTCGGGGATCTCGACGATGGCCTGGACGCGCCTACTCGGCGCTGCGGCCCTCTGTTCCGGCGATGCCGATCGTGCCGGTCGAGCCGCGCAGGCCGAAGCCGTACCGGTACTTCTGCCGTGCCTGCGGGGTCGTGAGCACATCGCCGATGTCGGCGGTGATCAACCGGCGCCACACCCCGCCGGTCTCGGCGTAGGAGGTGATCCTGTTGCCGGACAGCAGCAGCGCGAAGCGGTCTCCGGGTTCGAGGGCCAGCGAGGACTGGCCGGGGGTGTCGAGGTAGGCGCCGTTCACCCGGACGTTGATCCCCGTGTCCTTGCGCGTGTTGTTGTACCAGGCGGTCACGTAGTCGTTCCCGCCCTTCACCCAGCCTACGAAGACGCTGTCCTCCGGCTGCCCGGTACCGGCGAACGTGCCGGTGGTCAGCACGCTGACCGCGTCGCCTGAGGACGGCGTTCCGGTCCCGGCGACCAGGCCGAAGAACGGCACCGAGCCGGTCCCGGAGAACTTCCCCGACCCGGCGGTGGTCACCGGCAGGATCTCGTTGCCGTTCTCCCGGTACGCGGCGTACTGCCCGGAGGTGTCGTCGGCGAATTTGTCGACGACATCGACCTGGGGGAACGCCGCGAGGTCGAGGGACGCCCCCGCCTTGGGCGCGCTCGCCGCCTCCTGCTCGCCGAACAGGGGCGGCACGAGCAGCACTCCGGCCGTCAGGGCCAGGGCCGTGACCGTCGCCGCAACCGCGATCACCGGCCCCCGGGAGCGTCTCCCGGAAGGCCCGTGACGCGCCGGCCCGGTGGACGGCGAGGTCGGGTCGCCGTCAAGGTCGCCACGCCCCCCGGGGGTGAGCCCCGATCCGGCGACCGGGCCGGCGAGGGCGGACGGATCGACAAGCGTGCGCCCGCCGTGCTGCGCCCCCGCGGGGATGCCGGGCCGCGCTCCCGGATTCCGGTCGGGGTAGGCGACCGTGTTCCCTCCCGGCCACCGCTCGCCCCCCTGCGGTCCTCCCGGCCAAGGGCCGTCCGGCGGCCACCCGTCCGGCCAGGGCCCGCCCGATGGCGGCCTGCCCGACGGCGGACCACCCGATGGGGGCCCGCCCGGCCGTGACCCCTCCGCGAGCCGCTCCCCGGGATCCCGCCCGCCCGTGAGCGGCCGGGCCACGTTGTCGCCGGTGAGGTCGCGGAGCAGGCCGGCGGCGGTCGGGCGGGCCGCCGGGTCCTTGGCCAGGCAGGCCGACACCAGTCGGCGCAGCGGGTCGGGCAGGCCCGAGACGTCGGGCTCGCCCGACAGGATCGCGTGCAGGATCGCCGGGACGCTGTTCGCGGGGAAGGCCGGCCGCCCGGTCGCGGCGAAGATCATCGTGCTGGCCCACGAGAACATGTCGGAGGCTCCCGTGAGCGGCTCGTCCGCGATCTGCTCCGGAGACATGTAGGCGGGCGTACCGGCCAGCTGATCGCTGCTCGTCATGTGGTCGAGCGCGCGGGCGATGCCGAAGTCGATCACGACCGGCCCCTCCGGGCCGAGGATCACGTTGCCCGGTTTGAAGTCCCGGTGCACGACCCCGGCCCGGTGGATCGAGGCCAGCGCGGTCAGCGTGGCGACCGCCAGGCGCTCCAGGCCGCTGCCGGCCCGTGGCCCGCCGGTCCTGACCAGCTCGTCGAGCGAGGGGCCCGGCACGTACTCGCTGACGATGTACGGCCGCCCGTCCGCCACCCCGGTCGCGATGACCCTGGCCGTGCAGAACGCGGCCACGCTCGCCGCGACCTCCGCCTCGCGCAGGAACCGCCGCTGGATCGCCGGGTCGGCCGCGAGCCGGGCGTGCAGCACCTTGACCGCCACCTGCGCCCCGCCGGGCGACTCTCCCAGGTAGACCGCGCCCTGCCCGCCCTCGCCGAGCAGCCGCGAGACCCGATGGTCACCGATCCGCTCCGGCGTTCCGGACCCCGGCCCGCGAGGACCCGTCACCGCTCACCCCGCACCATCAGATGATCTTCTTGTGTCGCGCACAGGCTACTCCGGCGCTTTTGGCGGCGCTGGAAAACACTGACATTTCGTATAGTCCTCCAACTAAAACGTCACGCGTCTCCCGGCGGGTTCACGCCTCGGGGGACAGGCGGTCGGCGGCGTGTTCGATGGCGGTGCTCACCCGGTCGGCCAGCAGGCCGACCGCGCCGACCGCGCGGGTCATCGGGTCGTCCTCGGCGCCACCGAGGGCCTGGGAGCGCAGGTAGGCGGTCTTCACCTCGGCCCACCGCGCGGCCTGTACGGGGGTCATGGTGCCGCGCAGTTCGGCCAGTTTGAGCAGGTTGGCCTCCGCGCCCGAGGTGAGGGTCTGTGCCTCGCCGAGGTAGTGGTCGTCGATCACGGCCTCCAGCTCGGCGTCGTTCATCACCGGGACGACACGGGCCGCGAGCTTGTTCATGTTCCGGTACGAGCCCTGGAGCTGGAACGGCGGCTCGGTCCGCGACGCGTCCGACTGTGCGGCCGAGGCGATGTACGCCTGGTTGTTGGCCAGCACCACCCGCTGGATCCGCAGCAGCTTGCGCAGCACCGCGAGGACCTGTTCCAGCTCCACCGAGGAGTACGGGTGGGAGAGCTGGTCGGCCCGCACCCCCGAGTCGCCCCGCGCCAGCCGTACCAGGAGGCGGATGTCGCCCCGGTCGCGGGTGGAGAGCGGCGACAGGACCGGGTTGGAGGTCAGCGCGTTGTCGATGTAGCTCAGCGCGAACAGCTCGTCCCGCCCCGACAGCACGTCGCCGAGGTTCCACACGTCGGCGCGGTTGGCGAGCATGTCGGGGATGCGGAAGCGCCTGCCCGACTCGGTGTACGGGTTGCCCGCCATGCAGACCGCGAAGCGCTTGCCCCGCAGGTCGTAGGTGCGGGTCCTCCCCTCCCAGACGCCCTCCATCCGGCGCTGGCCGTCGCACAGGGAGATGAACTTCTGCAGCAGTTCGGGGGAGGTGTGCTGGATGTCGTCCAGATACAGCAGGACGTTGTTGCCCATCTCCAGCGCGAAGGAGATCTTCTCGATCTCCTGCCGCGCCGTCGCGTCGGGCGCCTGCGCCGGGTCCACCGAGGTCACCAGATGGCCCAGGGCCGGGCCGTTGACCTTGACGAAGATCAGTCCGAGCCGGTTGGCCACGTACTCCATGAGGGTGGTCTTGCCGTAGCCCGGCGGGGAGATGAGCAGCAGCATGCCCATCTGGTCGGTCCGCTTGGCGTCCCCGGCCGCGCCGAGCTGCTTGGCCAGGTTGTCGCCGATCAGCGGCAGGTAGACCTCGTCGAGCAGCTGGTTGCGGACGAAGGCGGTCATCACCTTCGGCTGGAACTCCTCCAGCCTCAGCCGCTCGCGTTCGGCCGCGACCAGCTCGTTGCGCCGCCTCTGGTAGGCGCGGTACGCGGGGACGCGGTGGTCGCGGAAGTGCCGGGTCCTGGCCAGGAACTCGTCCAGGCGCAGTTCCATCGCGCGCCCGGAGATCCGGGGGTGCGCGCCGAGCAGCCCCTCGACCGTGACGGTCAGCGCCGCCGAGGAGTCGTGCCGCGGCACCTCGCACAGCAGTACGGCCACCGCCTCCACCAGCTCCGCCGATCCGGCCCCCGGAGCCCGTCCCGCGCCCGCTTCCCGGACGGAGCCCGCGCCCGCTTCCCGGCCGGAGCCCGGGGCCGGGTCCAGGCCGGAGCGCGGAGCCGAGACGTCGAAGGCGGAGAGCCACGCCCCGGCCAGGCGGTGGCGTGCGGCGAGGTCGTCGCCGAGCGCCCGCAGGTCGTCCTCGAACTCTCCGCGCGCGGGTCCCATCGCCCGGTCGAACCGGTCGAGCAGCGACCGGGCCCCCGCGCTGGTCACGAACCCGAAGGGCTTGCCCGCCAACTCCTCGAAGAGATACTCCCCGGCCGGCTCGAAGACGGCCTCGCCTCCCGTCCCGTCTCCCGTGTCGCCGTGGAGACCCCGGCTGAAGGACGCGATCGCGGAGCCGAGGGCCGCGCGGGTCTCCTCCACCGCCTCCACCCTGCCGAACAGGGTCCGCGCCCGCGCGAGCGACGTCGCCCGGGTGGTCCACGCCGCGCGGGAGGCCTCGTCGGTGCCGAAGGCCCAGAAGAGCTGGGCGGCGGCCCTCGCGGCGGGCGGGTAGCGGAGCAGCCCCGCCCCCGCGTGCAGGCGGAGCGCGGCCTGGAGGATCGCGGTGGCGTCGTGGTCGTGCACGCCCCGCTCGTAACCCTCGTCGTACCGGGTCTCCGCCACCCGGCGGACGAGCTCCAGCAGCTCCTCGCCGGCCACCGCGGCCTCGTGCAGCGCGTCCAGGGAGACCGGCCTCCCGCCCGGGACAGGCGAGGCCGGGTCCCCGCCGGTGCCGGTGGACACCGGGGTTCCGGCCTCGGCGGCGGCCAGGATCGAGGCGGCCAGGTACTCGCCCCGATAGACCTCCGGAGACTCCGAGACCGTCAGCTGGTTCCAGAACGGCCGGGTGTCCTCGAAGGCCGCGTCGCGCACCGGGGAGCGGTAGTCGGTGCCGGTGACGGCGAACGCCATCCGGTCCTCGTGGGGGACCAGGGTGAGGTCGGCCGCCTGGGTGTTGACCGCGAACAGGTGGCGGCCGAGCCGGATGGTCTCCCCGCCGTCGGTGTAGAGGTCGAGCCGGTCGCGCAGGGCGCGGCCCGCCTCCTGGCGGGCCGACTTGATCCGGCCTTCGAGCTCCTCCGCGCGCACCTGGTCGCCCAGCGCGCGCAGCTCCCCGGCCACGCCCTTCAGCTTGAGCACCATCGGGTCGGACCCGAAGTAGGTGTTGACCTCGTCCAGCGACGCCAGCCCGGCCACCCGCCGCCGTACGCTCGACAGGATGCGGGTCGCGGAGTCGGCCAGCCGGTCTGCGCGGCGGGCCCGCTCGTCGAGCAGCGCCTGGCGGCGCGAGGAGAACGCCTCGTAGACGTCCTCCCGCTTGGAGGCCAGCTGCCCCAGGAAGTCGTCGAACTCGGCGAAGCGCGACTCCAGGTTCTCCAGCTGGAGCATCAGGCGGCCCAGCTGCTCGTCGCAGCGCTCGGGGGTGTCGGACATCGCCAGTGCCCCGGTGATCGCCTGCCCCAGCAGGGCGTACTCGGCCGCGAAGGCCGCCCGCCCCTCACCGGCCAGCAGCTCCCCGCGCCGGGCGGCCAGCGTGGCGCGGGCGCGGTTGACCCCGCCGAGCACCTCGCCGACCCGTTCCAGGATGGCGGTCCGCACGGTGGCGTCGGCGATGTCGAGCGTGCCGACCACCTCGACGACGATCTCCAGGCCCCGGGCCTGCCGCTCCAGCCGCTCGCCGATCGGCCCGGCCTCGGCCACGGTCGCGATGGCGCCCGCGTCGGAGACCAGCCGCTCGACCTCCGCGTGGTATCCGGCGAAGGCGTCGTCGCCCCGCAGGAATCCCGCCGCGCGCTGCGCGGTGCTGTCCAGCTCGGCCGTCAGCTCCGCGTCGAGCGTGTCGATCCCGGCGGTGTCGACGTGGCGCAGTTCGCGCAGGGTCACCAGGCGCCCCTGGGACTGCCGCAGCTCCGCCAGCCGGTCGATCCAGCCCTGCGCGGACCTGGGCGCCTCGCCGCGCGCGTGCCGTACGAGCGCGGTGACCTCGGTGGCGGCGGCCTCCAGCGCCTCGGCGGCCTGCCGGGTGAGCGACTGGACCTTCTCGAACTCGTCCAGCACCTGCTCGGCGGTGGCCCGCACGTCGGCGAGCGGCCCGCGCAGCCGGTGCTCGCCCAGCCAGTGGTAGTGGTCGAAGACCCGGACGCAGGAGGCGATCAGCGCCTCGAAGACCGGGATCGACGGCGCCATCTCCTCGACCATCCGCGCCACCGACAGGCAGTCGGAGATGCCGCGCACCAGCTCCGCGTTGCCGATCCGCTCCAGCGGCCCCGTGCCGACCGGGCGTCCCGCGGCGTAGACGTCCGACTGGTACGCCGTCTGCCAGACCTGCATGGGGTGGACGCGGGTGGGCTCGTCGGAGGTGGCCTTGAAGACGACCAGCGTGCCGTCGTCGAACAGCGAGTACCCGTGACAGGACAGCGGTGTCTCCACCCGCTTGCGGATCACGTTGTACGGCAGCAGCAGCGACCGCCCCTCGGCGCGGGCGTGGAAGACGTACAGCACGTCCTCGCCGTTGGGGGAGCGGATGACCCGCTCGAACTCCAGCTCAGACACGTCGGTGTCGAACGTCTTGCCGACCCCGGTGGACAGGTAGTAGCCGCCGGGGAAGATGATCCCCTGGTCCTCGGGCAGGCGCTGGCAGGCCTGCCCGATGCCGTCGAGGCGGACCACGCCCTTGGTCCGGGTGTTGAACACCAGGTGCCGCCACTCGGGCTCCTTGTACGGCCGCACGCGCAGCAGGATCAGCGGGCCGATCCTGGCGTGGTGGACCTCCGCGTCGGCGAGGCTCTGCAGCGGCTCCGTGACGGGCTCGCGGTAGACGCCCTCCCCGGTCTCGGTGTTGTTCTCGATCTTGATGGTGAGGTCGCCGCCGACGGTCTCGACGAACACCTCGCCCTCGATCGAGATGTGCGGGTGGCGGCCGAGTACGTGGTCGTCGCGGGTGGCCGGGATCCACTCGAAGTCGTGCGAGGGCGGGAACGTGTGGTCGCGTTCCCCCCGGTCGTCGACGTACGAGAGCGTGCCGTCCGCCCCGACCTGCCAGCGCAGCACGCGGGTGTCCTGCGGGCCGGTCTGGAAGACGGCCAGCATCTTGCCCTCGACGCGGCGGAGCTGGAGCAGCCGGGTCTCCCGGTAGTACCGGTAGAGCTCGGAGAAGTCCCGCTCGAAGCGCGGGTCGCGGAACATCGGCGCGGGATCGAACCGGAACGCGTTCCCGGTGCCCCCTGTGCCTCCCGCGCCCCCGCCGTCCCGTACGAACGTGTGCACGGAGAAGACGTCCTCGACGGCCGTCTCCGGCTTCATCCCGATGAACACGTTGTAGCCGAAGAGCATGAGCCCGCCGACCGACACGATGTCGCGCGGCACGCAGTTGTTCTCGGTGCGTATCCGCTCGGTGCCGATCAGGCGCAGCTCGGCCCCGCCGAACACCGCCAGGCGCTCGGCGTTGAGCGCGTCGGACTGCCGGGCCAGCTCGGCGGCCTGCTCGGCCAGCCGGGCGCGGAGCACCTCGTAGGTGCCCGCGTCCAGCCCCGCCCCCTCGCCGGGGGCGCCGGTGACGGCCTCCGCCGTGGAGGACGTCACTGCTTGACGGAACCGGTGGAGTTACCGGCGTTGGCGGTGCCGAGCGCGGCGACGGGCACCTCGGTCGTGGTGGCCGCCTGGGCCTCGCCCAGCAGGCCGCGCAGCCTGTCCGCGTCGGGGCCGCCCTCCTTGATCATTTTCATCAGCAGCGCGGACAGCGAGAGGTTCCGCACGTCGGCGGTGTCGATCGAGCCGAGGGCCCTGCCCAGGTCGGCGGGGAGGCTCGCCGAGCCGTCCAGGTACGGTCCGGCCAGCGTGCGGGCGACCTCGGAGTGCTCCACGAAGCCGTCCACGGCCTTGCCCATGGTGATCGAGCTCATCAGCCGGTCGAAGAACACGGTGTCGCCGCCGACGATGTCGATGTTGGCCTTGGACAGTCCGGCCGCCACCACGGAGGCCTGCGCCTCGGCGATCTTGAGCTGGGCGTTCACCCCGGCGAGGCGGATCTCCTTCTCGGCCTCCAGGCGCAGGCGGTACTCCTCGTGGGAGCGGGTCGCGTCGGTGAGCGCGGCCATCGCCGCGGCCTTCTCGGTGAGACCCTCGGCCTCGGCCTTGAGCTTCTCGCCGACCGTCGCGGCGGCGGCCAGCGCCATGGCCTGCTCGCCCTCGGCCTCGGCCTTGAGCCTCTCGCGCACCGCGGTGGCCGCGGCGTGGGCCCTGGCCTGCTCGCCCTCGGCGACCGCCAGCGCCTTCTCCCGCTCGACGGCGGCCTCGGCGCGGCCGACCTTCTCGATCGCCGCGGCGTCCCGCTCGCGTACCTGCACCTCGGCCAGACCGGCCGCGGCCGCCTCGGCCTGCACGCCCTCGGCCAGGCGGATCTTGGCGCGGGCGTCGAGCTCGGCGGCCTGCTGCCGGGACTCGGCCAGCACCAGCGTCTCGCGCGCCCTGTGCTTGGACGCGGCCTCGGAGGCCTCGGCCGCCTTGATGTCCTTGACCAGGCTCTCCTGCGCCTCGGCCTCGGCCTGGATGATCACGGCCTGGCGGGTCCGCTCGGCCTCCTCGACCACGCGCAGGCGCTTGATGCTCTCCTCCTGCTCGGCGACCGTCTTCTCCACGATGATCCGCTCGCGGATCACCTCGGCGATGGAGCGCTTCTCGCCCTCCAGCTCCTTGTCCTTGGAGATGCGCGACAGCTCGGTCTCCCGCTCGCGGGCGATGACCTCCAGCAGGCGGTCCTTCTCGATCCGCTCGGTCTCGATGGCGAGGACCCGCTCGCGGTTCTTCGCCGCCACCGCGATCTCGCGGGCCTGGTTCTCCTGCTGGACGCCGAGCTGCTCGTCGGTACGCAGGTTCGCGGCGTACGCCTTGAGCCGCTCCTCGGCCTGGACCTTGGCGGTCTCCGCCTCCTCGCGGGCGCGCATGGTCTCGACCTCGCGCTTCTGCTTGGTCTCCGCGTCGGCCTGGCGGCGCTCCAGCTCCAGGATGGCCTCCCGCGCGTCCACGTTCTGGCGGGTGATCTCCTTCTCCTCGCGCCGCTGGAACTCGTTGGTCCGCACGTGCTCGATGGCGGTCAGCTCAGTGATCTTCCTGATGCCCTGCGCGTCGAGGATGTTGTTCCTGTCCATGGACATCAGCGAGGTCTGCTCCAGGTAGTCGATGGCCGCGTCCTCAAGGCTGTAGCCGTTGAGGTCGGTACCGATGACCTGGATGATCTGGTCGCGGAACTGGTCGCGCTGGGTGTAGAGGTCCACGAAGTCGAGCTGCTTGCCGACCGTCTTGAGCGCCTCGGAGAACTTGGCGTTGAACAGCTCCTGCAGGGTTTCCTGGTCGCTCGCGCGCGCGGTGCCGATGGCCTGGGCGACCTTCACCACGTCCTCGACGGTCTTGTTGACGCGGACGAAGAAGGTGATGCGGATGTCGGCGCGGATGTTGTCGCGGCAGATCAGGCCCTCACGGCCGGTACGCGCGATCTCGATGGTCTTCACCGAGATGTCCATCAGCTCGGCCTTGTGGAAGATGGGCAGCACGACGGCGCCGGTGAAGGTGACGTCGACCTTGTTGATCTTCGAGACGATCAGGGCCTTGCCCTGTTCCACCTTGTTGAACAACCGGCTGATCATGAAGAGCATGCCGATGACGACGAGGAGGACGACGGCGAGGAGGATGCCGAGCCCGGTGGAGATGACGTCCAATGTGGTCCCTCGGTTAAATAGGCCGATCAGGGTCGAGTTCCGCGTCGTACGGCGTCACCCAGAAGAACTCGCCCGGGGAGTCATAGGCGAATATCAGGGCGACACTGCCGGCAGCGAAAACCTCGTCGCCGGTCTGCCGTACTTGAACGAGAGCGGAAGAGCCGTCGGCGGAGGTGACCTCGGCCTGGCCGAAGTCACCGCCGACGCGGCTCGTGCGGATGACGCACACGCGGCCCACGAAGTCGGCGCGGGAGGGGACGCGCTCCTTCGGGACGAGACGCCGCAGTGACAGGACGATGAGGCGAGTACACGCCCAGGCGCAGACCAGTGCCGCGACCAGTACGGCGACCAGGGCGGGGGTGCTCGTGAACAGCGTGCCGCCCACGAGGCTCGCGAACCACGCGACGACGACCAGCAGTGAGACGACCACCGCGGCCGGGACTCCGCCGAGTCCCAGACCACCCAGGAAGCCGCCGGACCCCGTCGCCTCGGACCCGTCACCGTCGCCACCGTCGAACCCGAACACCCCGAACACGACGAGCACCCAGTACGCGATGATCACCAGGAGCAGGAACGTGAACAGGACGGTCGGAAAAGACAGTGCGGCATCGACGAACGGGCCCATCGGCGTGTGAGATCCCCCTGCTGGTGTACCGGAACGTGCTCCCCCGAGCACGTATAGGTGACTATATACAGATAAAGATCTAGTAAAAGGGATAGTTCCCAAAATGGGGAAATATCCGCATAGATTCCACGTACGCAGGGGTTATCGACGTGCGGGGCCCACGCGGGCACGACCGGAGGCGCGCGGAGGCCGGGGGGCGTACGAGGGCCGGAGGCGAGCCGGGGGCATGAGAAAGCGGAGGAGCAGGAGCGGGGCTCCGCGTCCTCGGCGCCGTCCCGGAGAACCGCCTCGGGAGGTCAGGCGGGGCGAGTGATCATGTAGGCGAGACCGACGAGGATCACGACGGGAATGAGCCACACGATGGCCTCGATGGCGAACTCCTTGTACATGAGGAACATCCCTCCGGAGCGGTGATCGGCGAGGAGTGCCGGATTTTTGACGATAGCCGCTGTTCCCGGCCGCGACCAGGACCCACCGCGCACCGGGCCGGCCTCCACGGGTGAAGGGCTCCCGCGCGAGGGCGGCCTTGGGCCGGCGGCCCCCGCGAGGGCCGGGCACCGAGGCGGACCGGCCCCCAGGAGAGGGTCTCCATGAAGGCGCGGCCTCTACGGGGGGCGTTTCCGTGAAGGCGCGGCCTCTAGGAGGGGTTGGCCGAGCCGACCACCACCGCGGTGTCGGAGAGTTCCCCCTCGACCACGTCGGCGACCACGCAGGTGATGTTGTCGGGACCTCCCGCGTCGCAGGCGAGCGCGATCAGCTGCCGCGTCACCTCGTCGAGGTCGTCGACCTCGGCGAGCACCTGGCGGAGCCGCTCGGCGTCGACCACCCCGGACAGCCCGTCGGAGCAGAGCAGGTAGCGGTCGCCGATCTCGGCGTCCCGCAGGGAGAGGTCGAGCTCGAGATTGTCGCTACCGTCGAGGACCTGCAGCAGGATCGACCGGTGCGGGTGGCGGGCGGCCTCCTCGGCGGTGATCCGGCCGTCGTCCATCAGCGTCTGGACCAGGGTGTGGTCGTAGGTGATCTGATACAGGTCACCGTTACGCAGAAGGTAGGCGCGGGAGTCGCCGATGTGCGCAAGGGCGACGCGCGAGCCGTTCCAGAGCATCAGGGTCAGGGTGGTGCCCATGCCGGTGAGCGACGGGTCTTCCTCGACCAGCTCGCGCAGGCGCTGGTTGGCCTTGCGGACCCCGGCCTCGGCGGCGGCGGCGAGGTCGCCGGGGCACTCCTGGTCCAGGGACGCGACGGTGGCGATCGCCGCTGAGCTGGCGACCTCCCCGCCCACGTGGCCGCCCATCCCGTCGGCGACGGCGAGAAGCCGGGCGCCCGCGTAGGCGGCGTCCTCGTTGCCTTGCCGGATCCGGCCGACGTCGGAACCTGCCGTATAGCGCAGCGTGATCATCTGCACATCACTAGATCGTCGAGTTGCACGAGCTGAGCCGCTTTCGGACAGTTGGGATGGGCATAGGGCGAACCGCGATGTTCCACGATCCACTTAACACCATGGTGGCGCAAGCGGCCTGGGGAAGTGTTGCCACATCTGTTGACACCTGTGGCGGCGCGTAAGCTGGTTTCAGTGTCACTCATGGGCCCCTTCAGTGCCCCCGCACTGTGCCCGGAGTACCCCACCTTACGCATCGCTAGGAGATCAGTAATGGCCGCGATCATTCAGGAGGCGGCTCGTCGCCGCACGTTCGCGGTGATCAGCCACCCCGACGCGGGCAAGTCGACCATGACGGAGGCACTGGCGCTGCACGCCTCCGCGATCAGCCAGGCGGGTGCGGTGCACGGCAAGTCCGGGCGGCGCGGGGTCACCTCCGACTGGATGGAGATGGAGAAGGCAAGGGGCATCTCCATCACCTCCGCAGCCCTCCGGTTCGAGTACCGCGGCCACATGTTCAACCTGGTCGACACCCCGGGCCACGCCGACTTCTCCGAGGACACCTACCGGGTGCTGGCCGCCGTCGACTGCGCGGTCATGCTGCTCGACGCGGCCAAGGGCATGGAGCCGCAGACCCTGAAGCTGTTCGAGGTCTGCCGGCACCGCCGCATCCCCGTGATCACGTTCGTCAACAAGTGGGACCGGCCGGGGCGCGAGGCGCTGGAGCTGCTGGACGAGATCGAGGAACGTACCGGCCTGAAGCCCACGCCGATCACCTGGCCGATCGGCAACGGCGGCTTCTTCCACGGCGTGGCCGACCGGGCCGCCGACCGGATCGTCCGCTACACCCGTACTCCCGGCGGTGCCACCAAGGCCATCGAGACCGACCTGAGCGCCGAGCAGGCCCTGGCGGACCTGGGCGGCGACTGGGAGCGGGCCAAGGACGAGATCGACCTGCTCTCCGCGATCGGCGCCGACCACGACCAGAAGACCTTCGAGGCGCACGAGTCGACCCCGGTGCTGTTCGGGGCCGCGCTGTCCAACTTCGGCGTCGGCCGCCTGCTGGACGCCATGGTCGACATCGCCCCCGCCCCCACGCCCCGCCCGGACGTCGCCGACGACCCGCGCCCGCTGGAGGAGCCGTTCTCCGGCCTGGTCTTCAAGGTGCAGGCCAACATGGACCCCTCGCACCGCGACCGCATCGCCTTCGTCCGGGTCTGCTCGGGCAGGTTCGAGCGCGGCATGGTGCTCATCCACGCGGCCACCGCCCGCCCGTTCGCGACGAAGTACGCCCAGTCGGTCTTCGGCCAGGAGCGCGCCACGATCGACGAGGCCTACCCCGGCGACGTGGTCGGCCTGGTCAACGCCAGCGCCCTGCGTCCCGGTGACACGCTCTACGACGGCTCGCCCGTCGAGTTCCCGAGGATCCCGAGCTTCGCCCCCGAGCACTTCTCCACCGCCAGGGTCCGCGACTCCAGCCGGTCCAAGCAGTTCCGCAAGGGGATCGAGCAGCTCGACGCCGAGGGCGTGGTCCAGGTGCTCCGCTCCGACGTCCGCGGCGACCAGTCGCCGGTGCTCGCCGCGGTGGGCCCGATGCAGTTCGACGTGGTCAAGCATCGTATGGCCGCCGAGTTCAACACCGAGATCCTGATGGACCGGCTCGACTTCGGCATCGCCAGGCTCACCGACGCCGAGTCGGCGCCGATCCTGGCCCGCCAGCGCGGGGTCGAGGTCTTCACCCGCTCGCTCGACGGGGCGCTGCTGGCGCTGTTCACCGACGAGTGGCGCATGCGCGGCGTGATGCGCGATCACCCCGACCTGGTGCTGAACGCCCTGCTCGCCGACACGCGCGGCTGACGTCCCCGGGCACGGGGTGAGTGAGGTGAGGCGGGGAGGCCCGGGTACCGGGGGTCTCCTCGTCAAGCATTCATGGTGAGATATGTCGTTATGAGCGCGATTAAGTGGGGAATTCTGGCGACCGGCGGCATCGCCGCCACCTTCACCGAGGACCTGAAGCTCCTGCCGGACGCCGAGGTGGTCGCGGTCGGATCACGGTCGGAGGCGTCCGCGCGGGCCTTCGCCGACCGGCACGGCATCCCCCGTGCCCACGGGAGCTGGGCGGAACTGGCCGCCGACCCCGACGTGGACATCGTCTACGTCGCCAACACCCAGAACGCCCACTACGACGCCGTACGGACCTGCCTCGAAGGGGGCAAGGCCGTGCTGTGCGAGAAGGCGTTCACCCTGAACCAGGCCGAGGCCGCCAAGCTGGTCGACCTCGCGCGGGAGCGGGGCCTGTTCCTGATGGAGGCCATGTGGACGCGCTGCATCCCGGCCATCCGCAAGATCATGGAACTGGTCGAGGGAGGCGCCATCGGACCGGTCAACACCGTCCACGCCGACTTCGGGTTCTCCGTCTCCGTCCCGCCCGAGCACCGGCTCCGCAACCCGGACCTGGGCGGTGGCGCCCTGCTCGACGTGGGCGTCTACCCGATCTCCTTCGCCCACATGGTGCTCGGCGCTCCCGCCGGGGTGCGATCCTGGGCGCGGCTGACCCCCGAGGGGGTGGACGAGAACACCGGCGTGCTGCTCGGCTACGACAGCGGGGCGGTCGCCCTGCTGTCCTGCGGCATCACCACGGACAGCCCGGTCACCGCGTCCATCTCCGGCCCGCTCGGCCGGATCGAGCTGCCGCACCTGTTCTTCCGTCCCGACACCTTCACCCTGTACCGCACGGACGGCGAGCCCGAGATCTTCCACGTCCCCTTCGAGGGGAAGGGCATGCTGCACGAGGCGGCCGAGGCCATGCGCTGCCTGCGCGAGGGGTTGCTGGAGAGCCCGCTGATGCCCTGGCAGGCGACCCTCGACGTGATGGGCATCATGGACGAGGTCCGCTCGCAGGTGGGTGTCCGTTTTCCCGGCGAATGACTGACTGGGGTGTTTCCCTTTTCGTGCGTCTGAGGCGTTTTTCTTAAGGCGTGCTTGAAGTGTCTCCCCTGCCGTGTGCCTGAGGCGTTTCTCTTCCCGCTCACCTGGGATGTTTCCCTGTGGGCGGGTTGGGTGCTCAGCGTGGTTGTGTTTCATGTCCGGCTGCGGTGGGGGCGCTGTTCTTGCGTGGTGCTCGGTGTGGTTGTTCTTTGTGCTCGCTGCGGTGGGCGGGTGTTCCGGCCGGCCGTCTCAGTTGCTGTCTGGTGTTTCCGGCCTTCGGCCTGCTCGGGCGTGGTGGTTGCGGGCTCTTTTTAAGCCGGCCGGAACACCCGCCCACCTCCGCTGCACGGGTTCTGTCCGTATGGGGTGCGCGCCGTAGTCGCTCGCTTTCCCGGCCGCCCGGGCTCTCGCCGTCGCTGAAGCGTCTTTCAAGGGCCGCTCAGAGCGAATCGCCGTAGCTGAAGCACCCGTGCACGACCCAGTCCAGGGCGGGGCACCGTAAAACCCCGTCCGTTTCCCCAACGACGGCACGCGCCCGTTCCCCTCCGATTTTTCTCCGGGAGGAAAGGTCCAGGACGAGTCACCTGACCCGGACACCCGCGCGGAAGACCGCTCGGACGTCTCGGAGCCGGTCGAGATCGTCGAGGGGGTTCCCGGTCACGGCCAGCAGGTCGGCGTCCGCGCCCACCGTGATCCGTCCCTTCCGGTCGGAGACCCCGCACGCTTGAGCAGCGAGGCTGGTCGCCGCCGTGAGCGCCTCCAGGGGAGACGGGCCCTCCGCGGTGAACTGGGAAATGGCGTACGGCAGTACGTCGTGCGGCTTGACCGGCATGATGCCGGCATCCGTACCGAGCACGATCCTGGCACCAAGCCTGTAGAGGGTCCTGAGGGCCTCGTGCACGGCTTGCACGCGCTTGGCGACCTCCGGCGGCAGGACAAGCGGCGAATCCCCGGGGACGACGCCGATCGTCGCACTCACGAAGACGTCGCTCCCGGCGATGGCGGCGAGCAGGGCGGGGTCCGCGTCGACCCCGTCCGCGGTCACGAATGTCGCGTGCTCGATGCTGTCCACTCCCGCCGCCAGCGCGTCCCTGATCGCCGGCGTACCGTGCGCGTGGGCGGCGACGGGCAGGCCGAGCCGATGCGCTTCGTCGACGACGACCCGCAGGTCGGCCGGCGAGTACTGCGACTCGTGCGGCGGCGGCGAGCCCGGCGTCATGTTGCCACCGCTCAGCATGATCTTGACCACCGCGCAGCCCCGCTCGTGCCGGTCCCGTACCGCGGCGCGCAGGGCGACGGCTCCTTCGACCGCACCACCCATGAAATGGCAGTGGCCGCCGGGCGTGGTGATCGGTGGCCCGGCGGCGAGGATCTCCGGCCCCGAGTTCAACGCCAGCGCCAGATAGTCGCGGCCACCGAGGTCACGCACGGTCGTGATACCGGCCCGGAGCGCCGTGTCGGCCGCGGTACGCATCCTGGCCAGCAGTTCCTCGTCGTCGGCGGCGATGAACGCGGTCACCGGGTCGGGACCGGCGTCGAAGCCGAGATGCACGTGAGGGTCGACGAGTCCCGGCATCAGGAACGCGTCCGCGCCGAGGTCGACCAGGTCCATCCCGTCCGGCGGGAGAGCGCCCGTGGTGTCCACGCCGGTGATCCGCCCGCCCTCCACGAAAACCGTCGTGGGGCCGGACATGTTCGTGCCGTCGAACATCAGTCCGGCGTGGATCGCGAAAGGCGTCATGGTCGAGAAGCTCCTGGAGAGGGTGGCGACAGCGGCACAACACCATCACGAACGACCTGAGAGGACCCTGAAACTCCCTGAGAGGAGGCACAGCCCCTCGTAATGAGCCGGGGCGGCCTGTGGCGCCTCAGCCCTGGACTGGGTCGTGCACGGGTGCTTCAGCTACGGCGATTCGCTCTGAGCGGCCCTTGAAAGACGCTTCAGCGACGGCGAGAGCCCGGGCGGCCGGGAAAGCGAGCGACTACGGCGCGCACCCCATACGGACAGAACCCGTGCAGCGGAGGTGGGCGGGTGTTCCGGCCGGCTTAAAAAGAGCCCGCAACCACCACGCCCGAGCAGGCCGAAGGCCGGAAACACCAGACAGCAACTGAGACGGCCGGCCGGAACACCCGCCCACCGCAGCGAGCACAAAGAACAACCACACCGAGCACCGAAGGAACAGCAACCGCCCACCGCAGCGAGCACAAAGAACAACCACACCGAGCACCACGCAAGAACAGCGCCCCCCACCGCAGCCGGACATGAAGCACAACCACGCTGAGCAGGGAAGAGCACCACCGAGAGAAGCTCAGACGAGGCGCCAGTCGTGGCGTTCCAGGAAGGCGCGCTCGCCGGTGGCGTACTCGGTGAAGGCGTCCTGGACCGCCTTCAGGTCAGGGACATGCGTGCGGAACATCCGGTCCCTGACGCTGTCCTTGTACTCCAGCTCGTAGCCCGAGATCTCCGGAGAGCTCTGGACGAAGTGCTCGCCGAAGACGACCAGGGCCGTGAACGGGTTCTGCGGGGACATGGTGGCGAGCGTGTCGGAGATGAGCCGGAGGTCCGGGCCGACCACGATCATGCCGTCGCCCGTGCGCATCTCCATGGTCGGGTAGACGCCCCGCGGAGACAGGTTGTGCACCAGGCCGCGCTGCGGGTCGTAGCAGATCAGCCCGCACTCGGTGGCCAGGGCGAAGACCTCGGAGGACACCTCGTCGGCCCGCTCCAGGTCCGTGGTGACCAGGACGTGGTCCGGAGAGAGCCACTCGGCCCCGGGCAGGCGATCGGCGAACGCCGTCACCCCCGGGTACGCCTCCGGGGCCTCCTGCTCTTCGAGACGGGGATCTCGCCCCTCGGAGAGGCCGGAGGGAGGTGTCCCACGGTCCTCCGGGGTGCCGTGGCGGAGGGCCTGGAAGACGTTATCCGCGTGTTCCCTGGTGATCGGTTTGGGCTCGTACCAGACGGCCAGTTCGAAACTCACGGTTTCATTGTCCTCCGGGTGCCTTTCCCGATGGAAAAGGGCCGGACCGATCAGGTGATCGGCCCGGAGGACACACCGGTGGCCGAGGCGTTCACGATACGCGAGAAAGGGCCAGCCCCTGTGTGACCCAGCCGGGGATGAGCCTGCCATGCCCGCTCATCCTCGCACGGATCGTGAAGCTTCGAACGACCACATGATCTCCTGCCATCCAGACGCTACGAAGCGGCTGCATATTTTCCGCATATGCCGTAAAGGCTGATCAGGGGCGTCAGGTGATAGAGGAGTGACGTCCGAGGAGACCGGCCAGATCGTCCGCTTTCGCCCTGTCCCCGATGACGGTGAAGAGCTCGTGGGCCTCACGCCAGCACCTCACGGCCCTCTCCCTGTCGCCGGCCGCCACGTGGGCGAGGCCGAGGCTGCGGAGCGCGCCTCCGAGGTACGTCGTCCAGCTGCGGGTCCGCCACAGGGCCACGGACTCCGTCAGGCGTTCGACCGCTCGCGCGTGGTCGCCGTCGGCGCGGTCGAGGTCGCCCAGGATCCAGAGGGCGTCGGCCAGGTGGTGGGTGAGGTTGTAGCGGCGGCTGAGCTCCTCCACGGTGTCGGCCGTGGGCCTCGCCCGCTCGTCGCCGTCGCCGCTGTAGAGCTTCGCCAGCGTGACCAGGGTCATCGTCTCGGACGCCGGGTCCCTCGCGACCCGGGACATGACGAGCGAGCGGTTGAGGCACCGCTCCGCCGGCTCGGACTGGCCGGTCTCGACGTACGCGAGACCGAGGAACTGCAGGGACGTCGCCTCGAAGCGCGGGTTTCCCAGTGTCTCCGCCACCCTCAACGCGCTCACCAGGTGCGGGATCGCCGAGAAGACGTCCCGCTGGCCGTGCGTGATGCCGAGAGCCAGGTGGGCACGCGCCCGGCCGCCGAGGTGGCCGGTCTCCTCCGCGAGGCGCAGCGCCGTCTCCGCCGACTCGACGGCCGGTTCGACGAATCCCTGCGCGGCCAGGCCCCAGGCGCACATCACGTGGGCGTCCGAGAGCCCGCGCAACTCGCCGACCTCGGTGAACATCTCCGCGAGCCGGACGGCGTTGGTGTGCAGCGCCACCATGGCGCCGCCCTCGTGCTCGACGCCGGTCCAGGTGGTCACGTCGAGCAGACCGCGCAGCATGACGGCCTCGCCGAGCAGGTTTCCCGCCGTACGGCAGGCCAGCATGGCCCGCTCGTTGAGGCGACGGCACTCGGAGAAGAACCCGTGGGAGTCGAAGTATCGTTCGAGGCATCCCGCGAGGTCCCAGGCGAAGTCGTCGAGCTCCAGGGCGCAGGCCTGCTCGATGAGACCGGCCAGCGCGGTCCGCTCGGCGTTGAACCAGGCGAGGGGGTCGCGCAGGAGGAGCGCGGTGATGTCGTCGGGCAGTGCCCGGCGCGGCGCCGGGCCGTGGAGCACGGCGTAACAGGCGCCGTGGACGTGCTCCATGGCCTGTTCCGCCAGCCAGAGCCACGCGCCGAACGCTCGGGTCGTCGCGAGCGGCGGTTCGGCCGGGTCCTCCTCGGCCACCGCGCGCTCGCGGGCGTACAGCCGGACGAGGTCGTGGAAGCGGTAGCGGGCCTGCCCGGTGGTGTCGATCCCGGAGATGGTGGCGAGCTGCGCGTCCACCAGGATCTCCAGGTACGTCTCCCCCTCCTCGTGCGGGCAGTCGAGCAGCGTGGCGGGAACCCAGCTCGCGAAGCCCGGCACGTCGAGAAGGCCGAGCAGCCGGAAGGCGCGGCGCGCGTTCGCCGGGAGACCGAAGTAGCTCAGGGCCAGGCTCGCCCTGACCGCGCGGTCACCGACGGTCAGCTGGTCGAGGCGCCCGCGCTCGTCGCCGAGCCGCCCCACGAGCCAGGCGATGCCCTGCTGGGGGCGGGCGGCCAGCCGCGCGCCCGCGACGCGCACGGCGAGCGGGATGCGGTCGCACAGCCAGACGAGCTCGGTGGCGGCGGAGAGCTGCGCGGCGACGCGGTCGTGCCCGATCAGCCGTGAGAGCAGCTCCACGGCCTCCTGGGTGCTCAGGACGTCCAGTTCGACCGGCCGCACGCCCTCAAGGCCGGAGAGCCTCGCACGGCTCGTGACGATCACGGCGCAGCCGGAGGCGCCGGGGAGCAGGGGTCTCACCTGCTGCTCCGACGCCGCGTTGTCGAGGACGACCAGGACGTTCGCGCGGGCCAGGCGGCTGCGGTACAGCGCGGCGCGGGCCTCGACGGACTCCGGGATACTCGATCCGGGTACGCCCAGTGCGACGAGGAACCGTTCGAGCACGTGACCGGGGTCCGCCTGCTCCTCCTCGTGCGCGCCGTGCAGGTCGACGTAGAGCTGCCCTCCGGGAAACCTGCCGGCCAGCTGGTGCGCCACGTGCACCGCCAGCGCCGTCTTGCCGATGCCGCCCATTCCCGTGATGACCGAGACGGTCGTCGCGGAACGGTCGTCCAGCCGCGCGACGAGCTCCCTGACGTGTTCTTCGCGTCCCGCGAAGTCCGCGATGTTCATCGGCAGCTCCGCGGGGGGCTCGCGCGGCTCGGCCGGACGCTGCTCGTCCCGGTCGTCCCGCCCGCCGTCCGTGTGCCCGCTCGCGACGTGCTCGGGGTTCGCCCACTCCCCGGCCAGGATCAGCCGGTGGAGGTCACGCAGCCGGGCCCCGGGTTCGACGCCCAGCTCCTCGTTCAGCAGGCGCCGGATGTCGGCGTACACCGTCAGCGCCTCGGAGCTGCGGCCGGCGCGGGTGAGCGCCACCATGAGGTGCGCCCGCAGGCGCTCGCGGAGCGGGTACGCGTTCACGTGGCCGGTGAGCTCGGCGACGAGTTCCGGCTGGAACCTCACCGAGAGATCGGCTTCGACACGGTTCTCCAGGGTGGCGAGCCGCAGCTCCTCCAGGCGTGCCGCCTCGCCCGACAGGTCCTCGACGAACCGCAGGTCGGCGTACGCGGGACCGCGCCACAGCCGCAGGGCCCGGTGGAGGAGGTCCGCGGCCTCGTGGTGGTCGCCGTGGAGGAAGGCGTCGCGGCCATCCTTCGCCAGTGACTGGAATCGATGGACGTCCAGCTCGCCGGCGTGCACGACCAGCAGGTAGCCGCCGTGCCTGCGCAGGACCCGGTCGTGGCCCAGGGACCGGCGGATGCGGGAGGCGTACAGGCGCAGGTTGTTGCCGGCGGTCTTGGGCGGGTGCTCGCTCCAGAGCGCGTCCACGAGCAGGTCGTCGGGCACGGACCTGTTGGCGTGGTTGAGCAGCATCGCGAGCAGGGCCCTCTGCTTACGTCCGCCCAGGGGAAGCGGCTGGTGGTCGGCCCTCACCTCGACCGGCCCCAGGACGGAGAAGTCCATACCACTCCCCTGGAAGGCTTCGCAGGGGCCAAGTGTGCCCGACCTCCCACCGACCGTCAATGATCATTAAGGACCCCCGGGCCGCGATGCCGCCGGGGTTTCGGGGCGGGAACGGGCCACGGGGCCCGGGAGTCCGGGGGTGGGACGCGGGTCTTCGGACCGGGCCGGGCGCTACGCGGGCGGTGTGTCGGCGACGGGAACCCGCGACAGCTCCACGGTGCAGAACGCGCAGCGCTTGGCGTCGATCGGGATGTCGCTCAGGCACTCCGGGCACTGCTTCTCGGTGGCCTTCTTGTCCCTGTCGAAGAAGCCGATCAGCCGGGCCATGGGCATCACGACCAGCCAGTAGATGACCGCGGCGATGATCATGAAGCTCAGCAGGTGGTTGATGAAGTCGCCGTACATGAACTTGGAGCCGTTGATCGTGAACATGTACTGCGAGAAGTTCGGCTCCCTGCCGCCCGTGATCGCTCCGATCAGCGGCGTGATGAGGTCCTTGACCAGTGCCTGCACCAGCCCGCTGAAGGTCGCTCCGACCACGACCGCCACGGCGAGCTCGACGAGGTTGCCCCTCAGCAGGAACTTCTTGAATCCGCCCATCACCGATGTCCTCCACTCCTGAGTGGAGTCGCACTACCCATCTGTCGGCGGCCAAACTTCCCTATTTTTCTGGCATTCCGCAGAAAAAGGGCAATGCCGGAACGTCTCCGCCGGGAGAACCGTGCGAAGCCGGACGGGGCGGTGGACGCGAAAGGCTACTATCGGCCCAGTTCGCGAGCGAGGTGGCCGGATGGACTTTCGTGTGCTGGGCCCTGTCGAGGCGTTCGCCGACGGAGGGGCGCCGCTGGACATCGGCCCCTACCAGCAGCGGCTGGTGCTGGCCATGTGCGTCCTCGCCGCCCCGCGGCCGGTCGGCCCGAACCGGATGATCGACGCGCTCTGGGAGGGCGACCCCCCGCCGGGGGCGCTCAACACCGTGCAGGCGTACGTCTCCAAGCTCCGCCGCGTCTTCGAGCCGGGCAGGACACGGAACGTTCCCCCGGCGATCCTGGTCAGCAGGCCGGGAGGCTACGCGCTGGACGTCCCCGGCGGCGCGATCGACCTGGGCAGGGCGCGGGAACGCGCGGCCGGGGGCAGGAGCCTGGGCGCCGGGGGCGACCACGAGGGGGCGGTCAGGGAGCTGCGGCTGGCGCTGGGGGAGTGGAGCGGGGAGCCGCTCGCGGACCTCTCGGGCACCTCCTGGGCGGTGGAGGAGAGCGCGCACCTGGCGGAGCTGCGGCTGACGATCGAGGAGGACCTCGCCGAGGCGGAACTCGCGCTCGGCCGGGGGGCGGCGCTGACGAGCGGGCTGGCCCACCTGGTCGGCGCCCACCCGTTCAGGGAGCGGCTGCGCGTACTCGCCGCCCACGCGCTCTACCAGTCGGGACGGCAGGCCGACGCGCTCGGCGTGCTCGCCGAGGGGCGCCGGCTGCTGATGGAGGACATGGGGCTGGACCCCGACCCCAGGTCGAGGGAGATGGAACGACGCATCCTCGGCCAGGATCCCGCGCTGACGCCCCGCCTCGTGGCGAGGGCGGGACGGGCGGCGGCGAAGGAGAAGGAGGAGGAGGGCGCCGGGCTGGTGGGCAGGGACGCCGAGGCGGCGGTGCTGGAGCGGGCGGTCGCGGGTGACGGGCACCGGGTGGTGCTGCTCGCCGGGGAGCCCGGCATCGGCAAGACCAGCCTGGCCGAGCACGCCGCCGGGGTCGCGCGGGCGCGAGACCACCGGGTGGTGTGGGGCCGCTGCTGGGGCGGCACCGGCGCGCCGCCCTTCTGGCCCTGGACGCAGGCCGTGCAGGACCTGGTCGGCAGGAACGGCGAGCTGGTGCAGCTGGCCGGAGCCGGGCCCGCCGGGCCGGCGGGGCAGTTCGCGTTGTACGAGGCGTTCGCCCGGCTGCTGAACGAGCACGGCCCGGTCCTGGTGGTCCTCGACGACCTCCAGTGGGCGGACACCTCGTCGCTGCGGCTGCTGGAGTTCCTGGCCTCCACCCGGCTCTGCCCCGAGCTGACCGTCGTGGCCACGTACCGCGACACCGACGTCCGCCCCGGCGAGCCGCTGGAGCACGCCCTCGGGGCGCTGCTGCGGCTGCCGCACGTGCGGCGGCTGCTGCTGCGCGGTCTGGCCGAGGAGGAGATCCGCGAGTATCTGGGACGGGTGGGCGCCGACCCGGCCCTGGCCGCGGAGATGGGCAGGCTGACCGCGGGCAACCCGTTCTTCCTGGGGGAGGTGCTGCAGCTGGGGGAGACCCCCGAGGCGCTGTCGGACGTCGTGCGGGGCCGGATGGCCGGCCTGCCGCCCGACACCGAGGAGGTGCTGACCGTCGCCGCGCTGCTCGGCAGGGAGGCGGCGACCGACATCCTGACGCGCGTGGCGCGGCTGCCGGAGGAGCGGGTCCTCGACATCGTCGACGCCGCGGTGGGGGCCAGGCTGCTCGTCGAGGGGGACGGGCCGAGCTGCCGGTTCGTCCACGACATCGTCCGCGACGTGCTGCGCGAGGCACTGCCGCCGCTGCGCCGCAGGAGGCTGCACGCGCGGATCGCGGAGGTGCTGGAGGAGCGCAGCGGGACGCGCCTGACCGAGATCGCCCACCACTACCGCGAGGGCCTGCTGGACTCCCGGATGGCGGGCAAGGCCATCGGCTACACCCGGCGCGCGGCGGCCCAGGCGACCGCGCAGTTCGCCAACGAGGACGCGGTGGAGAACCTGGAGAGGGCGATCGCGATGATCGACCGGCTGCCGGGGCCCGACGACGCGCTCCGCTGCGACCTCCTGCTCGACCTGGCCGAGGCTCAGGCGGCGGCGGGGATGAGCGCCGCGGCCCACGCCTCGCTGGAGGCCGCCGCGGAGATCGCCGAACGGCTCGGCGACGACAACCGGCTCGCCAGGGCGGCGCTGGGGTTCTCCGACCCGATCCATCTGGCCATGTACGAGGAGATGACCGGCATCGACCGGCTGGCCGAGCGCGTCGACCGGGTCCTCGCCTCCGACCTGGCCGGGGACTCGCCGTGGCGGGCCCGGCTGCTCGCCGCGGCCGCGCTGACCGGCTCCACCGTACGGCCCGTCGAGCGGAGCGTGGAGATGGCCGGGGAGGCGGTGCGGCTGGCCCGCCTCGCGGGTGACGACCGGACCCTGTCCAGGACGCTGATCTCCCTGGAGATCCTGCTGCGCTCCGGCCACGACCACGAGCGCCGCGGGGCGGTCGTCGGCGAGATCGTGGAGATCGGCCGCCGCACCGGGGACCTGGTCGTCGAGTGGATCGGCAGGGAGAACGAGTACGTCGAGCTGAACGCCCAGGGAGCCGCTGAGCGGGCCGCGGAGCTGCTGGCCTGGCTGCGGGAGACCGCGGAGCGGCTCAGGCTCCCCTCGCTGGTCAGCCTGGCCGCCTGGCAGGCCGCGGTCCACGCCTACCTGTCCGGGCGCTTCGCCGACGCGCTCGCCGCGGCCGACGCGTCCGGCGCGGCCCACCCCGAGGGGGCGCTGGGGCGGGACGACGCGCCGCTGCGGCGGGAGATGTTCCGCTTTCTGTCCCTGCGAGCGGCGGGCAAGGCCCACCAGGGGGGCGAGGCCCACCAGCAGGGCAAGGCTCATCAGGGGGACGAGGCTCATCAGGGGGACGAGGCCCGCGAGGCGGGTGAGGCGCTCGCGCTGGCCGAGGAGATGCTCGCCCGGCGTCCCGGCCAGAAGCCCTGGTTGATCCTGCGCTGCCTGGCCCTGATCGACCTGGGCAGGACGACCGAGGCGAGGGAGGTCTTCGCCGCGCTCGCCCGCGACGGCTTCGCGGAGATAGGTCCTGAGCTGGCCTACCGGTTCGTCCCGGACGCCGTCAGCGAGATCTGCGCGGCGCTCGGCGACGAGGCGTCGGGGAAGATCCTGTACGCCAGGCTCGCCCCGCACGCGGGCCGGTTGCTGGGCTGGTCCCTGGCCGACCTGTGCCTGGCCAGGCTGGCCCTGCTCGGCGGTGACGAGGAGCGGGCCGAGGCCCACCTGCGGGCGGCCGAGGCGTTCGCCGCGCGGGCGGACCTGCGCGTTTACGAGCCCGCGATCCGCGCGCTGGGCGGTGAGTTCCGTCACGGCCTGTCCTAGGCTCGTCACGCACGTCACCGCCAAGTTCTGAGATCACCGTCACAGGAGTGGGAATGTGCGCATGGCAGCGCGAACATGGGGCATATCTGTCCACCGCCGAAGGACGGTGACATTGACATCCTGTCCTCGTGGACGAAGGGGGTTCCCACGGTCGCCCGTGAGGTTTCCCGTTTCATCGCCGGCCGCTCGCAAGAGAGGACTCCTTTGAGGTCTTACATCGGTTCCGCAGGCGTCTCACCTCTCCGCCGGCCAGGCGGCGAGGGCGTTCCCGGCGGCGTTGACGTCGCGGTCGTGGAAGGCACCGCACCCGCAGAAGCCCGCAGTACGGCGTCGTGCCGTCTTCTCTCCCCCGCCTGAAGGCGGGGGTCTCCACGCTCAAGAGGGACTGATGATCGAGATCTGGCCGGGTGACCCCTATCCGCTCGGGGCCACCTACGACGGCGCGGGAACCAACTTCGCGCTTTTCACCGAGGCCGCCGAACGCGTCGAGCTGTGCCTGTTCGACGAGGAGAACAAGGAAACGAGAGTCACCTTCACCGAGTGTGAGGGATTCGTCTGGCACGGATATCTCCCGGGCGTCGGCCCGGGGCAGCGCTACGGCTACCGCGTGCACGGACCGTACGACCCGCCCAGAGGGCATCGGTGCAACCCCGCCAAACTCCTGCTCGACCCGTACGCCAAGGCGGTCGAGGGGGACGTGAACTGGGACGAGGCGGTGTACGGCTACCGCTTCGGCCATCCCGACAGCCGCAACGACGCCGACTCGGCCGAGTTCGTGCCGCGCTCCATCGTGATCAACCCGTTCTTCGGGTGGGGGCACGACCGGCCGCCGAGCACGCCGTACCACAACACGGTGATCTACGAGGCGCACGTCAAGGGCCTGACGATCAACCACCCGAAGATCCCCGAGCGGATCCGGGGCACGTACGCCGCGATCGGTCACCCGGAGATCATCGATCACCTGACCGCCCTCGGGGCGACGGCGATCGAGCTCATGCCGGTGCACCAGTTCGTCACCGACCACGTCCTCGCCGAGCGGGGGCTGACGAACTACTGGGGCTACAACAGCATCGGGTTCTTCGCGCCGCACAACGCCTATTCGAGCACCGGGCAGCGCGGCGGGCAGGTGCTGGAGTTCAAGGCCATGGTCAAGGCCCTGCACGAGGCGAACATCGAGGTCATCCTCGACGTGGTCTACAACCACACGGCCGAGGGCAACCACCTGGGCCCGACGCTGAGCATGCGCGGCATCGACAACGCCGACTACTACCGCCTGGTCGACAACGACAAGCGGTACTACATGGACACCACGGGCACCGGCAACAGCCTGTTCATGCGCTCCCCGCACGTGCTTCAGATGATCATGGACTCGCTCCGCTACTGGGTCATCGAGATGCACGTCGACGGCTTCAGGTTCGACCTGGCCTCGACGCTGGCACGTGAGCTGCACGAGGTCGACCGGCTGAGCGCCTTCTTCGACCTGGTCCAGCAGGACCCGGTGCTGTCGCAGGTCAAGCTGATCGCCGAGCCGTGGGACGTCGGGCCGGGCGGCTACCAGGTGGGCAACTTCCCCGCCAGGTGGACCGAGTGGAACGGCATGTACCGCGACACGATCCGCGACCTGTGGCGGGGCGAGCCCGCCTCGCTGCCCGAGTTCGCCTCCCGGCTGACCGGCTCCAGCGACCTCTACCAGGACGACAGCCGCCGCCCCGCCGCCTCCATCAACTTCGTCACCTGCCACGACGGGTTCAGCCTGCAGGACCTCGTCTCGTACAACAACAAGCACAACGAGGCCAACGGCGAGGACAACCGCGACGGCGCCGACGACAACCGCTCCTGGAACTGCGGCGAGGAGGGGCCCGCCTCGCTGGCGATCGAGTCCCTGCGCGAGCAGCAGAAACGCAACTTCCTGACGACGCTGTTCCTGTCGCAGGGCGTTCCGATGATCTCTCATGGCGACGAGTTGGGCCGCACCCAGCGGGGCAACAACAACGTGTACTGCCAGGACAACGAGCTGAGCTGGGTCGACTGGTCCGACATCAGGGAGAACTGGCTGCTGCTGGAGTTCACCCGGCGGCTGGCCAAGCTCCGCGCCGACCACGCGGTCTTCCGGCGACGCCGGTTCTTCTACGGGCGGCCCGTACGCGGCTCGGAGGAGAACCTCAGCGACATCGCCTGGCTCACTCCGAGGGGAGAGAAGATGACCGACGCCGACTGGAACGTGGGATACGCCAGATCGCTCGCCGTCTTCCTGAACGGCGACGCCATCACCGAGCCCGACCGCCGGGGCCGGCAGATCGTCGACGACTCGTTCCTGCTGCTGTTCAACGCCCACCACGACGTCATCAAGTTCACGCTTCCGAAGGACTACGGCGAGATGTGGCTGACGGAGATCGACACGGCTATGCCGATCACGGTCGACACCCGGGTCTGCCGGGCCGGAGAGAGCGTGCCGGTGGTCGGCCGTTCGGTGAGGGTGCTGCGCCGTGTCTGAGCCCGTGATCCAGCCCGTCCCCGAGCCCGCTCCCCTGGAGCCCGCGCCCGGAATCGTCCCCCCGGAGTCCGTGCCCGAGCCCGGCCCCGGCCCCGAGCCGGCCCCCGGGCCCGGCATGCCGCCGGACCCGCTGCCCGAGGCTCCGCCCGGTGCCGTACCGCCGCAGGTCGCCCACGACGAGATCCTGCCGGAGTCCGTTCCCGGGACCAGGGCGGGCGGGGACGTCCCGGATCCCCTGGCGTTCCCCGAGGAGGTGCCCGCGCCCCCGCCGTCGCCGGGCTCGTACGAGGTGCCGGTCTCGACCTACCGGTTCCAGCTGACCCCCGACTTCGGGTTCGACAAGGTGGCCGAGCTGTCCCCGTACCTGCGGGACCTGGGGGTCAGCCACGTCTACCTGTCGCCGATCCTGCAGGCCGTGCCGGAGTCGCGGCACGGCTACGACGTGACCGACCACTCGCGCGTCCGCGAGGAGTTCGGCGGCGTCGAGGGCCTGCGGGCGCTGTCGGCGACGCTGGCCCAGCACGGGATCGGCATCGTCGTCGACATCGTGCCCAACCACATGACGATCCCGGTGCCCGAGTCGGGCAACGCGCAGCTGTGGTCGGTGCTCAAGGACGGGCGGGAGTCGCCGTACGCGTCGTGGTTCGACATCGACTGGTCCGTCGAGGGCGACGGTGACGGTGACGGTGACGGCGGCGGCGGCAAGGTGAACATGCCGGTGCTCGGCGACTCGGGCGAGGCGGTGGCCGACGGCGACGTGCTGCGCTACCACGACCACGAGTTCCCGCTGCCCGACACGCACTACCGGCTGGTCGACTGGCGGCGCGGGCCCGGCTACCGCCGGTTCTTCGACGTGTCCTCGCTGATCGGGGTGCGGGTGGAGGACCCGGAGGTCTTCGACGCCACGCACGCCGTCATCCTCTCGCTCGTCGAGGAGGGGATCGTCCAGGGGCTGCGGGTGGACCACCCAGACGGGCTCGCCGAGCCGCGCGGCTACCTGTCGCGGCTGCGCGAGAGGTCGGGCGTGTGGACCGTGGCGGAGAAGATCCTGGTCGGCTCCGAGCGGCTGCCCGCCGACTGGGAGTGCGACGGAACCACCGGTTACGAGACGCTCAACCGGATCACCAGGCTGTTCGTCGACCCGGCGGGCAAGGAACCGCTGGTCGAGCTGTTCGCCCTGCACACCGGTGTGCGGGACGGCTACGCCGCCGTGGTCCGCGAGTCCAAGGCGGAGGTCCTGGACCTGTTCTTCGACGCGGAGATCGACCGGCTGCACGCCGTCGTCGGCTCCGACCGCCGGACGCTGGTGGAGCTGCTCGCCGCGATGCCGGTCTACCGGGCCTACGCGGTGCCGGGCGAGCCGGTGCCCGAGGCCTCGGCCGCGATCGTCGAGGAGGCCGGGCGGGTCGCCGCGGGGCGGCTGCCCGAGGGCTCCCCGGTCGCGGAGGTCGTCGAGCGGGTCCTGAACGGCCCCGCCGAGGCGGTCACCCGCTTCCAGCAGACCTGTGGCCCGGTGATGGCCAAGGGCGTCGAGGACACCGCCCTCTACCGCTGGTACCCCCTGTCCTGCCTGAACGAGGTGGGCGGCGAGCCCGACCGGTTCGGCGGGTCCGTCGAGGAGTTCCACGCGTTCTGCCGGGAGATGCCGCCGGGCACGATGACGACGCTCTCCACGCACGACACCAAGCGCTCCGAGGACGTGCGGGCCCGGCTGGCCGTGCTGTCGGAGCTGCCCGGGGAGTGGGCGGCGGCGGTCGGCGAGTGGTCCGCGAAGGTCTCCTTCGACCCGGCCCTCGACTATCTGGCCTGGCAGAACCTGATGGCCTCCTGGCCGATCGGGCCCGACAGGTTCTTCGACTACCTGTTCAAGGCGGCCCGCGAGGCCAAGACCTCGATCTCCTGGGCCACCCCCGACCCGGCCTACGAGCGTGGCATCCGCGACTTCGTCGGCCGGGCCGTCGAGGAGTGCGGGGCCTCGGTCGCGGAGTTCGCCGCGAGGATCGAGCCGTACGCCAGGTCCAACTCGCTGGGCCAGAAGCTCGTCCAGCTCATGCTGCCCGGCGTGCCCGACCTGTACTGGGGCAACGAGATCACCGACTTCTCCCTGGTCGACCCGGACAACCGGCGCCCGGTCGACTTCCCGCTGCGCCGCCGGATGCTCTCGGCGGCCCAGGCCCACGCGAGCCAGGCCCACCCGTACGAGGCCCACCCGAGCCCCGCCACGTCCCGCCTCTCGTGGGACGAGGCCAAGCTGGCGATCACCGCCAGGGCGCTGGACCTGCGGCGGAGGCTGGACCCCGAGGCGCCGTACGTGCCGATCGAGGCCGGGGAGCACGCGATCGCCTTCGCCAGGGGGGATCGGGCGGTGACGGTGGCCACCCGGCTGCCCGTCGGCCTGGAGCGGAGCGGCGGCTGGGGGAGCAGCACGCTCATCCTGCCGCGCGGCACGTGGCGGGACCTGCTGTCGGGTACCGAGTACACCGGCCGGATCCCGCTGGCCCACCTGCTGTCCGTCCATCCTGTCGCGCTTCTGGAAAGGGACTGACGCATGTTCGAGGTATGGGCGCCGCAGACGACGGCGGTCGACGTGGAGATCGGCGAGGTCCGCTACCCGATGTCGTCCGCCGGAGGCGGCTGGTGGACGGCGGAGGTGCCCGGCGCCGGGCACGGCACCGACTACCGGTTCCGGCTGGACGGGGGCGAGGCGCTGCCCGACCCCAGGACCCGCTGGCAGCCCGAGGGGATCTTCGGCCCGAGCCGGGTCTACGACCACGGCCGCTTCGAGTGGGGCGACACCCTGTGGAGGGGCCGCGACCTGCCGGGCGCGGTCATCTACGAGCTGCACATCGGCACCTTCACCCCCGAGGGCACCTTCGACGCGGCGATCGGCAAGCTGGAGCACCTGGCGGAGCTCGGCGTCGACTTCGTGGAGATCATGCCGGTGCCGCCGGTGCCCGGCGGGCGCAACTGGGGCTACGACGGCGTGGACCTGTGGGCCGTCACCGAGACCTACGGCGGCCCCGACGGGCTCAAGCGCCTCGTGGACGCCTGCCACCGGCGCGGGCTCGGTGTGATCCTCGACGTCGTCTACAACCACCTCGGCCCCTCGGGCAACTTCCTGGCCCCCTTCGGCCCGTACTTCCACTCCAGCGCCTCCTCCTTCTGGGGGCAGGCCGTCAACCTGGACGGTCCGGGCTCCGACGAGGTGCGCGCCTACTTCGTCGGCAACGCGCTGCAGTGGCTGCGCGACTACCACATCGACGGCCTGCGGCTGGACGCCGTGCACGCCCTGCACGACGACAGGGCCGTGCACCTGCTGGAGGAGATCGCCGCCGAGACGGAGGCGCTGTCGGCGGCCGTGGGCAGGCCGCTGACGCTCATCGCCGAGTCCGACCTCAACGACCCCCGGCTGATGACCCCCCGCGAGGCCGGAGGGTTCGGGCTGGCGGCGGCGTGGAACGACGACGTCCACCACGCCCTGCACGTGGCGGTGACCGGTGAGCGGCACGGCTACTACGACGACTTCTACGGCGCCCTGCCCAAGGTGCTGACCCGCGCCTACTACCACGACGGGACCTACTCGTCCTTCCGGGGACGCTCCCACGGCCGCCCGGCGTCCCACGTGCCCGGCTACCGCTTCGTCTGCTGCGCGCAGAACCACGACCAGATCGGCAACAGGGCCGAGGGTGACCGGATGGAGCCCGACGCGCTCCGGCTGGCCGCGGGCCTCCTGCTGACCTCGCCGTTCACGCCCATGCTGTTCATGGGGGAGGAGTGGGGGACGCGGGCGCCGTTCCTGTTCTTCACCGACCACGTCGAGCCGCACCTGCGCGAGGGCGAGGGCGACCGGCGGCGGCGGGAGTTCGTCGGCTTCGGCTACGACGACTGGGCGGACAAGGCCCCCGATCCCGGCGAGGAGATGACGTTCCTGCGCTCCAAGCTCGACTGGAGCGAGCTGGACGACGACGCCCACCGGGCCCACCTCGACTGGTACCGCGCCCTGATCGCGCTGCGCCGCGCCCACCCCGAGCTGACGGACCCGAGGCTGGAGCGGGTACGGGTCGACCACGGCGAATCCTGGCTGGTCGTGCACCGGGGAGGGCTCAGGGTGGCGGCCAACCTCGGCCCGGTCGCGCTCACGGTCAAGCTCGGGACGGGCCGGTTCGCGCCCGGCCACATCCTGCTCGCCTCCGACCCGTCGGCGACCGTGGAGGGGGAGGAGCTGTTCCTGCCTCCCCGTTCCCTCGCGATCGTGAGGTTGGATCCGGCCCTCTGACCGGGTCGCTCCCGGACCGCTGTCCGGTGGCCGCCCCGCCGCCGCGACCGTCCCGGGCCTCATCGGTCCGGGCGGAAGCTGCGGACGGCGCGGCGGCCGCGGGCTCAGGCGGGCACGTGGTTGCGCAGCCGGAGATCTTCGGGGTACGGGGAGAAATATGTCTGATGCCGTACGTACTCCCCGGCCAGGCCCCGGGCGTGGTGACGGATCAGGGTCGCCGGGACGCTCAGTGCCACCTGCCCGGCCCGGTAGGAGGCGATGACCTCCGTCAGGTCGGCCCGGCGTTCCGGGTCGAGCGCGTCGCCGACCATCCCCATGCAGTGCTGCAGGACGTTGACGTGCCGGCCGATGCTGACCTTGGTGGCGAACGCCGTGCCGAAGACGCGGGCGTAGTCGGCGGCCAGCTCGTCGCGGGGCCGCGTGCCCGCCCCGGCCACCACCCGGCCGGCCTCCCGGGAGGCCTCGGGGTCGTGGGCCAGCAGCTGCATCTTGTGCCGGGCGTGGAAGGACACCAGGTCGCGCGGGCGCCAGTCGCTCTCCAGCAGCGCGCGGAGCCGGGCGCGGGCGAAGATCCGTTCCACGAAGCTCTCGCGGAGCAGGGCGTCGTTGAGCCGCCCCTCGTCCTCGACGGGCAGCAGCGGATGGGTGTCGAGGACCGCGCCCGCGAACACCCCCCTGCCCTTGCGGTCGACGGTCGTGCCGCCCTCGTGGACGGGGATGCCGTGCACCCCGCAGCTGGGGCTCCTGGATTTGAAGACGTAGCCGTCCACCTCCCGCAGGGCCGGACCCCGTTCGCCGGCGAGGGCGGTCATCCTGTCGGTGAGGTCCACCCGGCTTTTCCTGGAGACCAGGCGCGTGCCGTCCGGTGAGCGCTCCAGGCGGAGGGTCTCACGCGGGCTGCCGAGGCCGATCTCCATCTCCGGGCAGATGTGCACCCACTCGACGTGCCTGTCCAGCTCGCCGTTGAGGAACCGGTCGCGGCAGTGCCCGCCGTCGAAGCGGACCGGCTCGCCCATCAGGCAGCCGGACACCGCGACCCTCGGCCGGACGGCCTGTCCGTCTGTCCGGTCCGTCCCGTTGGTTCCGGTGGTTCTGCTGGTTCCGTTCATCTCGCTCACCTTGTCCGTCGCGCTCGTACCGCTCACACCGCTCGCGCCGCGCGCGGCGGTCACCTCACCCCGGCGCGGCGCGGCGTCCCGGCCGTCCGTCGCGGCCGTGCCGAGGATGCCGGACAGGCGGCGCAGGCCACGTGCCGTACGGGCCTTGATCGTGCCGAGCGGGACGCTCAATTTCTCGGCGATCTCCCGCTGGGTCAGATCGCCGTAGTAGGCCAGCTCGATCACCTGGCGCTGCGGCTCGGGCAGCTTGGCCAGCGCCCGCTTCACCTGGTCGCGCTCCGCCAGGCCGTCGCCCTCGGTCCGGCCGTCGTCGCCGGCGGGATCCGCGATCACATCCAGCGGCACCGTGCGCAAGGTGCGTATCCGCAGCTGGTCGACCGCGCGCTTGTGGGCGATGCCGAGCATCCAGGCGGGGAGGCTGCGCGCCGGATCGAAGCGGTGCCGGGAACGCCAGACCTCCGCGAACACGATCTGCTGAAGGTCCTCGACGTCCTGTGGCCGAACGAATCGTCGCAGGTAGGAGCGGACGAGAGGTCCGTGAACATGGAGGCACTCGACCAGCGCCGCCTCGTCGCCTTCGGCGAACCGGGTGTTCAAGGGGTCTGTCATGACGCCTCCCACAGCCGAGAAAAGCTATTCAAAACTTATTCATACCCGCTCGACGGCCGTGATCGCAAGCGAGCGGCACGGCGCTGCCCGCGAGTTCGGCGGGCTTCGCGGGCTTCGCGGGTTCCGCGGGGAAAGGCGGGGCCAGACGGCGTGAGCGGGCGGGGCGGCGGGGCCTGAGGAAACGGCGCGGCGCGGCCGGAAGCGGGCGGGACGGCGGCGGGGCCCGAGGAGGCGGGAGGGGCGGCGGGGCGCGGCCGGAGGCGGCGGGGCGGCCGGAGGGACGGCGGGGCGGGTGGGCTCGGGGGCCGATGGCGCGCCTGATCGGCGGAGACCGGCGGGGAAAGGCGGATCGGAGGCGTACCGGGGAAGGGTCAGGCCAGGGCGGCGGCGGTGACGCGGGTGAGCGCCTCCTGGAACGACGTGACGCGGGAAACGGAGGCGGGCAGGTTGTCCCGCCAGCCCACGCCGCCGACGACGACCAGGCTCGGCGGGCGGGGCGTGGGCAGTGACGCGAGCGGGGCGGGGTCGCCGGTCTCGGACAGCTGGGACCAGACGAAGACCACCGAGGGGCCCAGCCGCCGCATCGCGTCCGCCAGCGCCGGGTACGGGGTCCGGGCGCCCAGCACCCGGGTCTCCACGTGGTGGTCGGTGGTCAGCGCGGCGGCCAGCGCGTAGATCGGCAGGCTGTGGAGCTCGTTCTCGGCGCAGGCCAGCAGGACGGGACGGGCGCCGGCCGGCCGGGCGGGGCGCTCGGTGAGCCCGATCAGCGAGGCCAGCAGCCGGTCGGAGAACAGGTGCTCGACCTCGATGCTCGCCCCGCTCTCGGACTGGCGCCTGCAGATCGTCTCGAAGACCGGCACCGCCAGATGCTCCCAGGTCCATCGCACACCGTGCCTGGCCAGCGCCGCGTCGATCCAGTCGTGGACGGCCCCGCTGTCCAGCGTCATCGCCGCCCGCGCCAGCATCGCCACCGTGGGCACCTCCGGCCGCCGCTCCGCCGCGAGGGACGGGAACCTCCCCGGGGCCGGCCGGCCGGCCTGTCGCTCTCGCCCCCGATCCTGCTCCTGCTCCACTGGAGACGGCGGGACGGTCTCGATCCTCAGGACCTCCCGTGCCGCGTCGGAGGCGGGAACCCCGCTCCTGATGAGCCGGTTCATCTCCTCCAGGCGCCACAGGTCGCGGGCGTCGTAGCGCCGGTGCCCCCCAGGGCTCCGGCGGCTCGGGCCCACGCCGTAGCGTAGATTCCAGGTCCGCAGCGTGGGGGCGGGCACTCCGAGGCGCCGCGCGACGGCCCCGATGCCGTAACCCGGTTCCTCACCGGCTGCCACCTGACGCTGCTCGTCCATTTCATCCCATTTCAAGCCCGCTGTTCGCCGTACCAGCCTGACAGGCGACACGAGCGGTTGCTCCATGAACATCCTTTCGACTTCCAGGTCCCGGTGGATGCAACCGACGGAGCGTGACCGGCCGAAGGGGAAACGTGACCGATACTGTGATCGTTTTGTTCAGCCGCGACCTCCGGGTGCACGACCACCCGGCGCTCGCCGCGGCGTGCGAGCGCGCACGTCATGTCATACCGCTCTTCGTCGCGGACCCCGCCGTGCCCGCGGGCAACCGCCGGGGATTCCTCGCCGAGTGCCTCGCCGACCTGCGCGGATCACTCCGCGATCGGGGTGGTGAGCTGGCCGTGCGCCACGGTGACACGGTCGCCGAGACGATGCGCCTGGCGGGCGAGTCGAAGGCCCAGGCCGTCTACACCAGCATGGACGTCAGCACCCTCGCGCGGCGCAGGCAGCGGCGCCTGGCCGAGGAGTGCGAGCGCGCCAGGACGGCGTTCCGCACGTTCCCCGGCCTGACGATCGTGTCCCCCGACGCCCTCAGGCCGTCGGGCGGAGGCGACCACTACCGGGTCTTCACGCCCTACTGGCGGGCCTGGACCCGGCAGCCGCGCAGGGAGGTGCTCAAGGCCCCCGGCATGGTGCACGTCCCCGACGGCCTGAGGCCGGGAAAGCTGCCCGAGCCGGGGCGCGAGCCGCACGAGCTGTTCAGGGGTGGTGAGACGGTCGGGCGCCGGAGGATGGGGCAGTGGCTGAGGCACTGCGTGCACGACTACGCCGACGGTCACGACGACATGGCGGGCAACCGGACCTCCAGGCTCAGCCCCTACCTGCGCTTCGGCTGCGTCTCGCCGCTGGAGCTGGAGTCGCTCGCCGGGGACGAGGGGGACGAGGGGGATGGTGAGGAGTTCGTCAGGCAGCTGTGCTGGCGCGACTTCTTCTACCAGGTGACGCGGGCCTTCCCGCGCATCAACCGGGACGACTACCGGCCGCGCGGGCACGAGTGGCGCGACGACGACCACGCGGCGCGGGCGTGGAAGGAGGGCATGACCGGGGTCCCGATCGTGGACGCCGGGATGCGGCAACTGCTCGCCGAGGGCTGGATGCACAACCGGGCCCGCATGATCACGGCCTCGTTCCTCGTCCGGCGGCTGCGGGTCGACTGGCGCGTCGGCGCCGAGCACTTCTTCGAGTGGCTGCTCGACGGCGACGTCGCCAACAACTACGGCAACTGGCAGTGGGTCGCCGGTACCGGCAACGACACCCGGCCCAACCGGCCCGTCAACCACATCCGGCAGGCCAGACGGTACGACCCGGACGGAGAGTACGTCCGTCGCTACGTTCCCGAGCTCGACGCCGTGCCCCGGCGGATGATCCACGAGCCCTGGAGGTCTCCCTCGGGCGTCCCCGGCTATCCGGCGCCCATGGTGCCCATGGTGCCCGTGGGCTGAGCCCGCCCGGAGGGGCGGCTGTGAGCGGTGATACGCGTGGTGCGGAACGAATCGTCCCTCTCGCGCGTCGCACAGGTGTGACCCCCTACGACAACTCCGCCACCGACGCCCTGCTCGCCGCCCGCGAACGGGTGCGACGGCTCGAACAACTGACCAGCCGCCGCGGTGCGGTGGCCGTGCAGCTCGACGAGGTCGGGGCGCTCCTGGACGAGCTCGAGGACCGGCTCGGCAAGGAGGAGGATGACGTCTCCAGGCTGGAGAGCGGCGGTTTCGCGGGCCTTGTGGCCGGGCTCACCGGGTCCAGGGAGGAACGGCTCGCCAGGGAGCGCGCCGAGGAGCTGGCCGTGCGCCAACGCCTGGACGGCCAGCGCAACCGCCTCGAATGGCTGAACGCCGACCGGGCCGCCATCGACGAGGGGCTCGCCGGTCTCGGGTCGGCGCGGGAACAGTACGACGCGCTGCTGGAGCGCGAGGAGCGCCGGCTGGTCGCCTCCGGTGACCCCAGGGGCCGCGAGCTGGTCGAGATCGGCCACCGCCTCGCCGACACCCGCGCCGACCTCACGGAGCACGAGGAGGCCCACAGGGCCGGGGTCGACGCGTTCCACGGGGTCGGCGAGGTCCTGCACTGCCTCGGCAGCGCCCGTGGCGCCTCCAGGTGGGACATGTTGGCCGGGGGCGGCGGCTTCGCGGACATGATGGAGCACGGCCACCTGCGCAACGCGGACGAGGCCGCCTGGCACGCCCAGCAGCTGCTGGACGCCTTCTCCAGGGAGCTCGTGGACATCGGCGTGCACGTCGCCCCGAAGCTTCCCAAGGTGGACACCCGCTGGTTCGCCGACATGTTCTTCGACAACATCATCACCGACGCGATCAAGCACCACCGGATCGCGGGCACCGGCGCGGCCGTGACGGACGTCGCCGAGTGGGTGCGGCGTACGGTCGAAGGCCTGGACGTTCGCCGGGAGGAGCTGGCGCGGCGGCGGGACGCCCTGGCGGCCCGCCGCGAGGAGGTCATCGTCATCGGCTGAGGCGCGAGCCTTCGCTCCGGGTGTCCCATGGTGGGAGTCCCGTCGGCGGGGGTTTCCCCGGTGGGTTCCTCGCGACGAGGGTCCCGGTGGGGTCCCCGCGACGAGGGTTCCGGTGGTTCCCGGCGGGTTCCCCGCGACGGGGGCCGGTGGCGGGGAGCCTTTCCCGCGGGTGTCCGATGACGAAAAAGCCCCGGCGGTGGGGGCCTTCCCGGCGGGGCGCCTGGCCGGGAAGACCCACCACCGCCGGGGTGGCGGTGATCGTTCTCAGTCCTGTGGTCTCAGTGCTTGTGGTCGTGACCGGCGTGGTCGTGGCCCACGTGGTCGTCGTCGTCGTCCTCATCCTCGTCCGAGGGACCGTCGGAGGGCTCAACGCCCAGCACGGCCTCCCGGGGCTCGATCTGGTCGACGTGCTCGATCAGCCCCAGGACGTGGTCCGGCTCGATCAGCCACTGCAGCGCGGTGGCGCCGGTGTCGTCGGCCGAGACCAGCTCGGCCTGCTCCTTGCGCTCGTCGTCGTCCAGGTCGGCGTCGGGGTGGTTGATCTCTTTCAGCGCGGAGGCCTGCAGGGCGGCGATGTCCTGCACCTCCACGGTCAGCTCAACGGTCAGACGTAGATAGCGTTCGGTGCCCGATACATCACTCATGGTGGAAATCCTAGTGCCTGGGTTGGGTCGGAACGGACTAGGGGAGCTTCCACTCCACCGGTGCCGTGCCCTGCTGCTCAAGAAGCTCGTTCGTCCTGCTGAACGGGCGGGAGCCGAAGAAGCCGCTGCGGGCCGACAGGGGGCTGGGGTGGGCCGACTCGATGGCCGGGATGGAACCGAGCATCGGGCGCAGGTTGCGGGCGTCGCGTCCCCACAGGATCGCCACCATCGGCTTGTCACGGGCGACGAGGGCCTTGATGGCCTGCTCGGTGACCTCTTCCCAGCCCTTGCCGCGGTGCGAGGCGGGCTTGCCCGGCATGACGGTGAGCACCCTGTTGAGCAGGAGCACGCCCTGCTCGGTCCAGGGGGTCAGGTCGCCGTTGCTCGGCATCGGCAACCCGAGGTCCTCGGTGAGCTCCTTGTAGATGTTGCGCAGGCTGCCCGGGATCGGGCGCACGTCCGCGGCGACGGAGAAGCTCAGGCCGATCGGGTGACCCGGCGTGGGGTACGGGTCCTGACCCACGATCAGCACCTTGACCTGATCAAAGGGCTGTTGGAAGGCGCGGAGCACATTGGCGCCCGAGGGAAGGTACTGCCTGCCTTCCGCGACCTCCTTCCGGAGGAACTCGCCCATCTCGGCGATCTTCTCGGCGACGGGTTCGAGGGCCTTGGCCCACCCGGCTTCCACGACTTCGTTTAAGGGACGTGCGGCCATGTGCAGGACCCTATCGAGGTTTTAGGCCCGGTACGGCGCGTGCTGGAAATCAGCGCGTCCCGCACCGGGCCTGCCCCTGTTCACCTACTTCACCGAACCAGCCATCATCCCCTGGACGAAATACCGCTGGAAGGCGAAAAACAGGATCAACGGGATAATCAGCGACAGAAAAGCGCCTGGCGCAAGAATGTCCACGTTGGTCCCGAACTGCCGCATCTGGGACTGCAGTTCCTTGGTCATCGGCTGGTTCTCGGTGTTGGCGAATACCAGCGAGACGAGCAGGTCGTTCCAGACCCAGAGGAACTGGAAGATCCCGAGCGAGGCGACCGCCGGCTTGGCCAGCGGGAACACCACGGTTGAGAAGATCTTCCATTCCCCCGCGCCGTCCATCCGCGCCGCCTCCAGCAGCGAGCGTGAGATGCCCGCGAAGAAGTTACGGAGCAGAAAGATGGCGAAGGGGAGACCGAAGGCGACGTGGAAGAGCACCACGCTCGCGATGGAACCGAATATCCCGGCCGAGCCGTACAGCTTCGCGATCGGGATCAGCGCGATCTGGGTCGGCACCACCAGCAGGCCGACCACCACCAGGAACAGCGCGTCCCTGCCGGGAAACTCCATCCAGGCGAACGCGTACGCCGCCATGGCGGCGATGCCGATCACCAGGATGGTCGAGGGCACCGTGATGAACACGGTGTTCCAGAACGAGGCGGTGAACCCGGTGGCCAGCAGGTCGGCGTAGTTCTTGAAGGTCAGCTCGGCCGGTTTGGTGAGGACCGTCCACCAGCCGGTGGAGTTGTTGGCCGCCTCGTCGCGGATCGAGACCACGAACAGGCCCAGGGTGGGAACCAGCCAGAACAGGCCGATCACCACCAGTACCGCCTGGACCAGGCCGCCGCCCAGCCGGTCCACGATCCTGCCGAGGGTGCTGCGGGGCGGGGCGCCAAGGCTGGAGGTCGTCACTGGTTGTCCCTCCTGAACCGGCGGATGTTGAGAATCATGAAGGGCAGGACGAGGATCAGCAGGAAGATGGCCAGCGCGCTGCCCAGCCCCTGGTTGCTGCCTCCGCCGAACGAGACCCGCCACATCTCCAGCGCGATCACGTTGGCCTGTGGCTGCACCGACCCCGGCGCGATGACGAAGACCAGGTCGAAGACCTTCAGGGTATTGATGATCATCGTGACGAACACGACGAGAAGCACCGGGGAGAGCAGCGGAACGGTGATCTTGCGGAACACCTGCCACTCGGTGGCGCCGTCGATGCGGGCCGCCTCCAGCGCGTCGCGCGGGATGGCCGCGAGCCCGGCCGCGATCAGCACCATGGCGAACCCGGCCCACACCCAGATGAACGCGCCGATGATCGCCGGGGTGATCAGTGTCGGGCCCAGCCAGGGAATCCCGGCGAAGGCGGCGTCGAAGTTCGACTGCGGCAGCCGCACCTGGTAGTCGCCCGGAGCGAGCCCGGTGAAGCGGAAGGTGCCGTCGGCCTCGCTGGTGGCGGTGGCCTTGACGGCGCCGTTCTGCACCGCCTCGACCGTCATCCCGGCCAGGGCCTTCTCGGTGCCGTCCACCTGGTTGGGCGCGCCGCCGCCGCCCTGGGTGAAGTCGAACCAGACGGTTCCGGCCAGCTCGCCGGGGCCCGGCTGGACCGCCTTCGCCGCCGAGGCCGAGGCGAGGGTGGCGGGCTTCACGCCCACGAGCGGCAGGAGCACCGCCTGCCCCGGCTTCGCGGCCTGCTTGGTCACCACCCCGCCGCCCTGCCCGGCGGTGACCGGGGACAGGTCGTTCTCCCTGGGGCGGGCGTCGGGGTAGCCCTGGTCCGAGCCGAAGATGCCGGTCACCGAGGTGATCACGGCGTTGGCCACGCCCCGGTCGGGCGCCTGCTCGTAGACCAGGCGGAAGATGACGCCGGAGGCCATCAGGGAGACGGCCATCGGCATGAACACGACCAGCTTGAACGCGGTCGCCCAGCGGATCCGCTCGGTCAGCACCGCGAAGACGAGGCCGATCACGGTGACCAGGGCGGGAGCCACCGCGACCCAGATCAGGTTGTTCCTGATCGTGGTCAGGGTGGAGGAGTCGCTGAAGATCGTCGCGTAGTTGTCCACCCCGACGAAGGTGCCGCCGCTGGCGTCGTAGAGGCTCCGGAAGATCGAGTAGATGATCGGGTAGATCACCATCGCGCCGAGTACGAGCGCGCCCGGCAGCAGGAACCAGAGCGCCATCGTCGGCGGCGGCCCCAGCCGGGAGGCCCCGGCGGGCACCCCGGCCGGTGCGGCGGCCGGTGCCGCGGCCCCGGCCGTCGCGAGTTCCGGCTCGGCGACCGGCGCCGCCGGGTCGTCCGACCTGACGTCGGCCAGGGCCGGGTGGCCCTCCCCGCCGCCGGAGGCCGTCCCGGAGGGCTCAGGGGCCTCCGGGGTCTTCGGCGTCTCAGGGGTTTCCGGGGTCTCAGGGGTCTCGCCGCCGACCGGTGCCGCGGAGGTCTCGGTGCCGGTCGTACGGGCGTCCGGGGGGGTGTCCGGGTTGCGGGCGGGGCCGGCGTCCGGCGCCGGCCGCTGGGTGTCGTCAGGTCCGGGGGAGGGATCGCGGGCGGCGTCGCCGCCACGCGAGCCCTGCGGGCCGTCTAACCGATCGGTCACGGCCTCTCTCCCTTACTTCCAGGCCTTCTTGGCCGCATCTTCGAGCTTGGTCTGGATGCCCTTGACGTCCGAGGGGTCGCGCACGAAGTCCTGCAGGAACTTCCACTCGGCCTTGCCGTCGGTGCCGCCGAAGGCGCTGGGCGCGAGGTCGGACATGTCGTAGCGGGCGGCGTCGCCGGCGGCGATGATCGTCTCGGCGAGCTTCTTGGTCAGCTCGCCCGGGTAGTTGTCGGGCGAGACGTTGCGGTTGGGAGAGAGGTAGCCGGGGAGCTTCGCCCAGACCTCGCCGCCCTCCTTGGAGGCGAGGAACTCCAGCAGCCCCATCGCGCCCTTGGAGTCCTTCAGCGCCACCGCGATGTCGCCGCCCAGCACGACCGGCTCGGTGTCACCGGCCTTCGGGAACGGGAAGTACTTGGCCTCCTCGCCGAGCTTCGCGCCCGACTGCTCGGCCGTGACGCCCACGAAGTCCGCCTCGATGACCATCGCCGACTTGTCCTGGCCGTAGACCTGGGTCACGCAGGTCGGGAAGTCGGTCTGCAGCGCGCCGGCGGAGCCGCCGAGCAGGAACTCCTTCTTGCCGACGAGCTGCCCGATCTTCTCCAGCGCGGTGGTCACGCTGGGGTCGGTCCACGGGATCTCGTGCTTGGAGAGCTTGGTGTAGTTCTCCGGGCCCGCGGTGGACAGGTAGACGTTCTCGAACAGGTCGGTCAGGGTCCAGCCGGAGGCGCCGCACAGGGAGAACGGCGGGGTGCCGGAGTCGGCGACCGTCTGGGCGGTCTTGATCAGGTCGTCCCAGGTGGCGGGGGGCGTCGCGCCGGCGTCCTGGAAGGCCTGGTCGCGGTACCAGATGAGCGACTTGTGGGCCGCCTTCACCAGCACGCCGTAGGACTGGCCGTCGGCGGAGCCGAGTTCCTTCCAGTACGGGGTGTAGTTGTCGTCGATCTGCTTCTGGACCTCGGCGGTGAGCGGCTTGAGCGCCTTCTGGTCCGCGTACTGCTGGACCAGGCCGGGCTGGGGCAGGATCGCGACGTCCGGCGGGTTGCCGCCCTCGATGCGCGGGCCGAGGTAGGCGCCGGTGTCCTCGCCGGTGGAGGCGTAGGTGACCTTGGCGCCGGTCTTCGCCTCGAACGCCTTGAGCACCTGCTCGAAGTTGGCCTGCTCGGCGCCGGTCCACTTGGCGGCGACCTCGACGGTCTCCCCTTCGAGGGTCTTGGCGGCGGCCGGGGCGGACGCGGACGCGCCGCCGCTCGCGGCCGGTGCCGGGGTGGTCGGCTCGCCGCCGCTGCAGGCGGCGAGTGCCATGGCGAGTCCCGCCGTTGTCACCGCGGCAATGGTTCTGCGCATGCTGAACAGACCTCCTGAGACGTTGAGGCTTGAAATAGGGCGATATATGGGATGGACGCGCAGCCGAAATGGGGATGACGGCTTCTGCCGGGGATCACCCGGCGTCATTGAGCCCGGATGATCTCTTGGAGTTGGCCCTTCATGGAGGAGACGACGTCGTCGCCGGGCTCCGCGAAGGGCGGTGTGAGAGCGTTGGAGACCGCGCTGGCGATCACCAGGCTCACCTGGTTGTAGTTGGCGCTGGCGGGCCTGGGCCGGGCGGAGAGGATGCTCTGCTTCAGGACCGGAAGATAGGGGAAACGCTTGATCAGGCCCGGGTCGTCGTACAGCTCGGCCCACACGGGCGGGAACGAGCCGTCGGCGAGCACCCGCCGCTGGTTCTCCAGGCCGGTGAAGTATCGGATGAACTCGGTGGCCGACTTCTGCCGCTTGGAGAAGGCGCTCACCGCGAGGTTATAGCCGCCGAGTGAGCCGGTGCCGGGGCCGTCGAGACCGGGCAGCCGGGTCACCCCGAACTTGCCGGCGACCGCCGAGGTGGTGGCCGGTCCATAGGCGTGCGGCCAGTTGCGGGCGAAGGCCAGCCGTCCCTCCTCGAAGGCGAGCTGCGCCTCGTCCTCCTTGAAGGAGAGCGCCTCCTGCGGAATCCACCCCTCCCGGAACCCGCCCACCAGGAAATCCAGGCCGGCCTTCGCCTTGGCCACGTCCATGGTCACCTCGGTGCCGTCCGGGCTGAGGATCTGCCCGCCCGCCGACTGCACGGCCTCGGCGAAGTTGACGGTCAGGCCCTCGTAGGCCAGGAACTGCCCCGCGTAGCCGCCGATGCCGTACTTCCCGTGCAGGGCGCGCGCCTGGGCGCGCAACTCCTCCCAGGTCCTCGGCGGCTTGAAGCCCTCCTTTGCCAGCAGGTCCTTGCGGTAGTAGAGGAGGCCGGCGTTGCTGGTGTACGGGACCGCCCAGAGCTTGCCCCGGTAGACCGCCGTGTCGACGACCGGAGGCAGGAACCGGCTGAGCGGGAACATCGCGCGCTCCAGTGGCAGGATCCAGCCGGCCTCGGCGAACTCGGCGGTCCAGATCACGTCCAGCCCGATCACGTCGTATCGGTCGCTTTTGGCCTGGAGGTTGGCGACCATCTGCGCCCGCTGCTCGTCGGCCGCCTCGGGGAGTTCGAGCAGGGTCGCCCGCTCCCCGGGGTGGGACTGGTTCCAGCGGTCGAGCAGCGGCTGCAGGTAGGCGGTCGCGGGGCGTCCGATCACCAGGGTGAACGGGCCGGTCCCGCCGAACCGTTCGCCCTCCCGCGCGCCGGACGCCGAGCAACCGGTGACGAGAAGCACGGCGAGCGCGACGGGGATGAGTCGGCTCACCATGCCCTCCCGGTTTCCAGTTGGTTACATACGCGTTAGGTAGATGCATGCATGTTATGCATAGCGATAACATCACCGTCAACGGATAACCCCGTAACGCTCACGTAACGAGCTCTCCGAGGAGGTGGGGCGTGCGGCTGATGCTGCTGGCGCTCCTCGCGAAGGAACCTGCCCACGGCTATGAGCTCAAACAGGCACTTGAACAGATCTTCGGCAGCGCTTACCCTTCGCCGAACATCGGGCAGATCTACGTCACGCTCGGACGCCTGGAGAAGGACGGCCTGGTGCGCGCCGTGGACGTCGAGCAGTCCAACCGGCCGAACAAGAAGGTCTACTATCTGACGGCCGACGGCCGTGAGATCCTCGACACGTGGGTGGACGAACCCACCGAGGGGCCCAGGGTCCGGGACGAGTTCTTCATGAAGCTCGTGCTGGCCCCGATGACCGGCATCGCCGACAGAATGGCGATGATCAACCGCCAGCGTCGTCACTACCTCGGGCTCATGCGTGACCTCAACGAACTCGCGGAGCGGACCGACCCGGAGAATCGCGTCGCCCTCCTGCTGGTCGAGGGGGCCATGCTGCACCTCCAGGCCGACCTCGACTGGCTCGAACGCTGCCAGGAGGACCTGAGTTGACGTCACCCGTGGTCGAAACCGTCAATCTCGTCAAGATCTACCAGGACGGCGGGGTGCCGGTGCCCGCCGTGCGGGGAGTCGACCTGCGGGTGGGCCCGGGGGAGTTCGTGGCGGTCATGGGGCCGTCCGGCTCCGGAAAGTCCACCCTGGTCCACATGATCGGCGGCCTTGAGGCCCGGACCAGCGGCGAGATCTGGCTCGACGGGCAGCGGGCCGACACGCTCAACGAGAGCGCCTGGGCGCTGCTCCGCCGCCGGAAGATCGGCTTCGTCTTCCAGTTCTTCAACCTCGTCGCCAACATGACCGTGGCCGACAACGTCGAGCTGCCCGCCCTGCTGGCCGGGGCCTCCACGAGCGAGGCCCGCCGGCGCCGCGAGTACCTCCTCGGCGAGCTCGGCCTGACCGCCCGCGCCGACGCCGCCCCCTTCCAGCTCGCCGGGGGCGAGCAGCAGCGGGTCGCGCTGGCCCGCGCGCTGGCCAACAAGCCGAGCCTGCTGCTCGCGGACGAGCCCACCGGCAACCTCGACAGCCGCAACACCCGCGACGTCCTGCGCCTGCTCGGCGAGGTCCACCGCGAGGGCCAGGCCGTCGTCCTGGTCACCCACGACGCCCGGGTGGCCAGCCTGGCCGACCGGGTGGTTTCCCTCCTGGACGGCCAGATCGTCGACGACGGCGGCGCCGGGCTGGCCCGCCGCCGCCCCAGGGGCACCGCGGGCGACGTCGTCGAGCTGAGAGGCTGACGGTGCGCCTTCCGCCCTCCCCGCCCGTCTCCCCGGGGACTCCCCGCCACATGCCCCTGGGGGCTCCCCGCCACGCGTCCCGGAGACCCGCCGGGCCCGCAACGCCGCGTGTCGTGCGGTCCCCGGTTCCGCGGGCCTCGCGTGTCGTACGGGGGGCGTCGCGGTGAGCACCGTCCGCGCCTCCGTCCGGTGGATCCGGGCCGACCTCAGGGCCCGCAGGGTGCAGGCGCTGCTGACGGTGCTGGCCGTGGCCGGGATCGTCACGGCGCTGATCACCTCCGCGACCCTGCTGGAAGACGGCACCAACCCGTGGCGAGGGCTGTTCGCCGAGTCCAAAGGCGCGCACGTGTGGATACACACCGAGGACGCCCCCGACCCGGCCGAGCTGTCGAGGCTCCCCGGAGTGGTCCAGGTCGCCGGACCCTACCGGTCGGCCCCGGTCACCCTCACGCTGGACGGGAAGAAGTCGCCGGTGGCGCTGCGGGAGATGCCCGCGACGCCGCAGGGGGTCGCCGTCCCCCTGATCCGCGAGGGGCGCCCGCTGCGCCCCGGCGACACCGACGGCGTGATCGTCGAGCGCTCCTTCGCCAGGGCGCTCAGCCTGAGGGTGGGCGGGACCTTCCCGGTGACCGCGCTCAACGGCGCCACCCACCCGCTCGTCGTGGTCGGCCTGGCCGACACCGCCGACCAGGGCTTCTACCCCGAGTGGACGCCGGGCCTGGCCTGGACGCTCACGCCCGTCCTGGCCAGGGTCGAGCCCGCCCTGGGCCGCAGCGAGTCGGTCACCGGGCTGCGCCTGGCCGACGGCGAGGCCACGCTGCCCGCCGTCCACGGCGCCGTCACCCTCCTGGACGAGCAGATCCAGCGGATGTCCACCTGGCGCGAGGTCCGCGCGTCGATGGAACTGGACAACCGGCTGCTCGGCCTGCTGCTCGCGCTGTTCGGAATCACCGGGCTGGTCGCCGCCGCGCTCGCCATCGCCAACGCGGTGGGCGGCCGGGTGCTGAGCCAGACGCGCGACATCGCCACCCTCAAGTCCCTCGGCTACACCCGGGGCCAGGTCTTCGGCGTGCTCATGGTCGAGCACGGCGCGCTCGGACTACTCGGCATCGTCATCGGGCTGGTCTGCGGGCAGGTCGTCGCCTCGTTCGCCCTGGACGGGGTGCCGATCCTGCCGCTCTCCCCGGTCCCGCTGCTCGCCATCGCCGGCGGTACCGCCGCCGTGGTCCTGGTGGCGGTGGCCCTGCCCGCCTGGCGGGGCGGACGCACCCCTCCCATCCCCGCGGCCCCCGCGGCGCCGCTCAGGGGACACCTGTCGCGGCTGGCCCGCCTGGCGCTCCTCGTACGGCTGCCGCCGGCCCTGGTCCTGGGCACCCGCGACGCCTTCACCCGGCGCGTCCCGGCGTTCCTGAGCATCTTCGGCGTCGCGGTCCCGATGATGATGATCACCATCGGGCTCGGCTGCTGGGCCACCCTGGACGACTTCCTGCGCCACCCGGAGCAGGTCGGCCAGGCGGCGGCGCTCACCGTGCGCCCGGACAAGCTCACCGCCGACGACGCCCTGCGGTTCGCCAGGGCCGACCCGGAGGTGCTGGCCGCCTACCCCGGCACCGAGGTGCCCGCGCTGGAGCCCGAGCAGACCAGGAGCGTGCTGGCCCGCGCGGCCGGGACCTCCGCGGACCCGTACCCCTTCTCGGTCGTCGAGGGGCGGATGTACGCCGCCAGGGGAGAGGCCGTCGCCGGGCAGGGGCTGCTCGACCTGCTGGGCGTGAAGATCGGGGACCGGGTCCGGCTGACCGTCGGAGGCACCCCGCTGATCGTGCACCTCGTGGGCCGGGTCGTGGAGCCCGATCAGGACGGCGAGGTGCTCTCCTTCGGCATCGACAGCCTCGCGGCCAAGGACGCGGTGCCGCCGCAGTTCTACAGCCTGGTGCTCAGGCCGGGCGCCGACCCGGTGGAGGTCAGGGCGCGGCTGCTGATCGCCTCGGGGGAGGCCCTTGAGGTGCACCGGGTGGTCAACCCGGCGGAACGGCTCGCGATCATCCGCGTGGTGATCGTGGCGCTGATCGTCGTGCTCGCCCTGCTCGGCCTGGCCAACCTCCTGACGGCGAGCGCCCTGGGCCTGCGCGACCACGCCTTCGACCTCGCGGTGCTCAAGGCCATGGGCCTCACACCCCGTCAGGTGGCGGCCACCCTGGTCACCGGGACCGGCCTGCTGATCGTGCTGGGCGTGGTCGCGGGCACCGCGGCCGGGGCCTCGCTGGTCGGCGGGCTGATCGACCTGCAGGGTCACACCAGCGGTGTCGGGGCGGGCATCGGCCGTACGCCCTCGGCCCTGACGCTCGCCGTCGCGGTGCTCGTCGCGGTCGGGACCGCCCTGCTGGTGACGCTGATCCCGGCCGGGCGCGCGGCCCGCGCCCAGGTCCCGGTCACCGCGAGATAGCCCCGGGACGGTCACCGTCCCGGGGCTGTCTCCAAGAGAGGCTCAGGCGTCGATGCCGGGGGTGTCGGCGTTCTTGAGCGAGAACCAGTAGAAGCCGTGACCGGGCAGGGTCAGCAGGTACGGCAGGGTGCCCACGGCGGGGAACCGCACCCCGCCCCTGGCCTCGACCGGGATCATGCCCGCGAAGCGGCGCAGGTCGAGCTCGACCGGCTGCGGGTACTTCGACAGGTTGTTGACGCACAGCATCAGGTCGTCGCCGTCCTCGCGGACGAAGCTGAGCACCGCCTGGTTGCTGGACCACAGCTCGTTGTAGACGCCGGTGCCGAAGACCTGGTGGCTGCGGCGGATCGCCAGCATGTTCCTGGTGAAGTGGAGCAGCGAGGCCGGGTTCTTCTGCTGCGCCTCCACGTTGATCGCCTGGTAGCCGTGGATCGGGTCCATGACGACGGGCAGGTACAGGCGCCCGGGGTCGGCCTTGGAGAAACCCGCGTTGCGGTCGGGGCTCCACTGCATCGGGGTGCGGACCGCGTCGCGGTCCTCCAGCCAGATGTTGTCGCCCATGCCGATCTCGTCGCCGTAGTACATGACCGGGGAGCCGGGCAGCGACAGCAGCAGCGCGGTGAACAGCTCGATCTGGTCGCGGTCGTTCTCCAGCAGCGGGGCGAGGCGGCGCCGGATGCCGAGGTAGGCCCGCATGCGCGGGTCCTTGGCGTACTCGGCGTGCATGTAGTCGCGCTCCTCCTCGGTGACCGTTTCGAGCGTGAGCTCGTCGTGGTTACGCAGGAAGATGCCCCACTGGGCGCTGTCGGGGAGCTTCGGGGTCCGCGACATGATCTCGGAGATCGGCTCGCGGCTGCCCCGCCGCACCCCCATGAAGATGCGCGGCATGAGCGGGAAGTGGAAGGCCATGTGGCACTCGTCGCCGCCGACCGCGGGGTCGCCGAAGTACTCGACCACGTCCTCGGGCCAGCCGTTGGCCTCGGCCAGCAGCACCCGGTCCGGGTAGAGGCGGTCGACCTCGGCGCGGACCTTCTTCAGGTACGCGTGGGTCTCCGGCAGGCCGGAGCAGTCGGTGCCCTCGCGCTCGAAGAGGTAGGGCACCGCGTCGAGCCTGAAGCCGTCGATGCCCAGGTCCAGCCAGAACCGCAGGACCTCCAGCATGGCCTCCTGGACCGCGGGGTTCTCGTAGTTCAGGTCGGGCTGGTGGTGGAAGAAGCGGTGCCAGTAGTACTGCTTGCGGATCGGGTCGTAGGTCCAGTTGGACTCCTCGGCGCCGACGAAGATGATCGGCGCGTCGGGATATCCGGTCGGGCTGTCGGACCAGACGTAGAAGTCGCCGTACGGGCCCTCGGGGTCGTGCCGGGAGGCCTGGAACCAGGGGTGCTTGTCGCTGGTGTGGTTCATCACCAGGTCGGTGATGATGCGCAGCCCCCGCTTGTGCGCCGACTCGATCAGCTCCACGAAGTCTCCGAGATCGCCGAAGTCCGGCAGGATCTTCATGTAGTCGGAGATGTCGTATCCGCCGTCACGCAGGGGAGACTCGTACAGCGGGAGCAGCCACAGGCAGTCGACGCCGAGCCACTCGACGTAGTCCAGCTTCTCGATGAGGCCGCGCAGGTCGCCGGTGCCGTCGCCGTTGGAGTCCTTGAACCCGCGGACCAGCACCTCGTAGAAGACGGCGCGCTTGTACCACTGGGGGTCCGCCGAGACGAAATCCTCGGCCACGGACTCCTGGGAAGGGGAAGGGAGGGGGGATGGGTTCATCGTGTTCTCGCTCACGGTGATAAAGGGCAGGACGAAGTCACCGGATGCTCCGGCTGATGATGTTTGGTGACCGCGCCGGCGGGAGCCGTCATCCCCACGAGCTCCATGCCCTCGGACGGACCGAATTTGTGATTCAGGACCGTCCGTTGTGGCGCTTTCTGGGCCGAACACTACCAGCCACCTGACACCCCCGAAGCACCCTTGGCGTGGTACATCGCTCCCGCCCCACGGAATTCTCACGCGCATCGCGGCAGGGCCGCGTAATCGCCGTGTCGCTTACCGTTTTCCTGCGCGAAACACGACACGCCTCATGGGGGTGACCTCGCCCTATGCCCGAAGATCCGGCCGCCGCGCGGATCCCCGGCGCGGCCGCGAAACGGTCCTTCGCGAAGGGGTGGAGCCGGGTCTTCGGAGGCACGGAGAAGCCCCCGCCGGACCGTGTGCCACGGGACCGGCGGGGGCGGGAAGGTCGGAGTCGGGCCGGGGAGGTCAGGCCCAGGGCGGGGTGAGGTCGGGGAGGTGGTCCCCGTGGTCGCCGATCCAGGCGCCGAACAGCACCAGGCCGCGCACCCAGAAGCGGTCGTTCCAGCCGTTGAACCGCGCCAGCCCGTCGGGGCCCTCGGCGACCACGGCGTGGAGCTGCTCCGACAGCAGGGAGGGCACGGCGCCGGCGACCCGGGTGAGCATCCGGTGGCCGTACTCCCTGGCGGGCGCGGCGGCCGAGCGGAGCGGGATCCGCTGGAGCGGCTGCTTGACCACGTTGGTGGAGGGCAGCGCGGCCACGCGCGGGTTGGCCGCGTGGAGGATCTCGCGGTAGAAGCGCCCCTGGTCCTTGCGGTGCACGCCGACCGAGAGCGCCGCGTCGAAGAAGGCGGGGTGGATGAACGGCGCCGCGAACGAGACCTCGGGGCCGACCAGGTTGACCGGGGACCGGGCGATGCCCCGCGCGGTCCTGGTGTGCAGGACCGACAGCGGCAGCTCCGCCCGGTGGCCGTTGAGCATGGCGGTCGACTGGGTGAAGGCGTGCCCGACGCTGTCGGTGATCCAGGCCTCGGCCTCCTCGGCCAGGAACGGCACGGAGGGGGAGCCCAGCGCCAGCGACCCGAGCAGCGCCGCCTTGCGCTCGGCCTGCGTGGAGGCGTCCAGCGCGGCCCCGCTGACCATGAAGTTCTTCAGCAGCGGCCCCCCGGCCAGCCCGTCGACCAGCGTCCGTCCCGCCCGGTGCACCTCGCGGGCGAACGGGGTGTACCAGGCGTGGTGCGGGGTGAGGAACTCCAGCCGCCGCGCCGCGGCCAGCGCGTCGTCGGGGTAGGCGGCGGCGTCCTGGGGGATCACCCGGTGGCGCACGCCCAGCTCGCGGGTGATCGCCTTGGCGAAGACGATGTCGGTGTCGGTGCCGTCGTCGGGGCTGGTCGTCCACGACTCCACGTCGGCCCCGCGCGCCACCGCCACCGAGCACAGCAGCCGCGAGTCGTAGCCGCCGCTGACCGGCACCAGCAGCGGGCGCCCGTCGAACTCCTTGTAGACCTCGTGCAGGATCTCCAGGATCTCCCCGGCGGTCCGTCCCGCCTCGTAGGGCTCCTCGCGCAGCCATCGGGGCAGCATCCGCTCGACGCCGATCCGGTCCGATGCCCGGTCGAAGACCAGCGCGCTCGCCCCCGCCAGCCGCTTCACCTGCGTGTACGGGGTGTCGTCGCGCAACGGGAAGGTCAGCTGGATGATCGAGGCCCAGGCGTCCCAGTTGATCTCGTACGGCGTGCGCGCGAGGGAGAGCAGCGGTTCCAGCAGCGAGGAGAAGTAGACCGCCCCGCCGAGGGACAGGTAGTAGACGTCCACGAGGCCGAGGCCTCCGGCGTGCAGCGTGATCCGCTCGCCGTCGTCGATCAGGCCGGGCGTCTCGTAGGTCTCCGCCACCGTGATCCACGGCGCCGCCCCGCCGGGCGTGCGCTCTCCCCAGGCGAAGGCCCAGGTGTGCTCGTCCCGCCGGTAGGGGGGCAGCGGGGAGGAGCTGAACAGGGCCGCGCGCCCGGTCTGGACGGCGGGTCTGACCCGCGGCCCGGCTCCCCGCAGCGTCTCCAGGACGGCCTCGTCGAGGTGCCCGATGCCGCCGCAGACGTACGGCCTCACATTGAACGTCGGCCACTGCACCGTGCTGACTCCTCTGTGTCGCGATTGACCAAAGGGTATCCTTTCGCCCGGCTCACGAAACGGAGGACGGCGTGGCGGGCGAGCAACTCGAAAGCACACGACAGGCGTTGCGGGAGGCGGTGGCGCACGCGGAGCGGGCCGCCGAGCTGGCCCGCCTGCTTGACGCGGCACAGGCCAAGATCGCCGATGCGGAGCGTGCGGCCGAGGAGCTGCGCGGGGTGAAGGAGCTTCTGAGCGAGACCGAGGAGCGGCTGGAGGCCGCGAACGCGGCCGAGGAGAAGCTCCGCAAGGACCTGGCCGAGCAGCGCTACCAGGCCGAGGTGGCCAGGTGGAAGCTCTCCTCGGTGCAGGTGGCCCGCTGGTCGCGGCTGGGTGACGCGATCAAGACGGGCAAGAGCAATCCGGTGCGGCTGGCGCGCGGCCTGCGCGGGGCGGCCAAGCCGGCCAAGCGCCCGACCGCTCCCAAACGCCAGCCGGTGCCGCGCAAGGCGGGCGACAAGGCACCCGTCCCCGGCGCGTCCTTCCAGGCCACCAGCTCCGTCAGGACCGTCGGCGGCAGGTCGGTGAGGCTCAAGCCGTACCGCGTCCCGACCGGTCCCAACACCCGCCCGCACCTGACCGCGGCCGTGATCGCCGCGCCGCACGGCGAGGCGCTGCTGCGTTACGAGTGGCGCCAGACCACCGGTTTCACGCCGAGGGACTTCGCCCGGGTGCTGGCCGCGGAGGTCCCGCACCTGCTGCTGGTCGAGTCGGTGACCGAGGGGCCGTGGGCGGAGGAGCTGCGCGCGCCCGGCCAGGGACTGCGCTCCCTGCTGGCCTGGTGCGCGGAGCGGGGCATCCGCACGGTCTTCTGGCACACCGGGGGCGAGCCCGGTGAGTTCGTCGCCGCGGCCAGGCTGTTCGAGCACGTCGTGACCGCGACGCCCAAGGCCGTGGGGCCGTGGGGCACCGCGCTGGCGGCCCAGGAGCCCGAGCAGGGGCGCCGGACGCCCTCGCTGGGAATCCTGCCCTTCGCCATCCAGCCGCGCGTGCACAACCCGCTGCCGCTGGCCGGGGACCGGTTCGGGCGGGTGCTGTCGCTGGAGGAGCTGCTTCCCGGCCACCTGTCGTACCCGGACGTGCTCACCTCCTACCGCTGGCCCGTCGCGGTCGACTGCCCGCCGGGCACGGAGCCCTGGCGGATGGCCGAGCTGGCCGCCTGCGGCACCCCCATCGGTGCCGAGCCCGACCCGCGCCGCGCCCACCTGGCGCTCCGCCAGGCGTACGCCTCGGGCACGATGACCAACAAGGTCGACGACCTGCTGGACGCGATCGGCCTGCCCAGCGGCAGGGCCACCCTGAACATCTCGGTGATCATGATCGACCGGGGCGACCTCGGCCACACCCTGGCCCAGGTCGCGCCGCAGAAGGGCGTCGTCCAGCTGGTGCTGCTGTCGGACGCCCCGGACGCCGCGGGACGGGCCCGCGAGGCGATGCCCGACGGCGTGGACGTCACGGTGCGCCGTTCCTCCTCCGACCTGACCACGGGCGGCCTGCTCAACCGCGCCCTCGACCTGTGCCAGGGCGACCTGGTGGCGGTCATGGACGCCCGCGACCAGTACGGCGAGCACTATCTGACCGATCTCAGCCGGGCCTTCCTGTTCGCCAACGCCGACATCGTCGGCAAGGCGGCCCACTACGCCCACCTACGCGACGTCGCGGCGACCGTGCTGCGCCAGCCCTCGGCGGAGTACTCCTACCTGCCCGACGTGGCCGGGGCGACCCTGCTGGCCCGCCGCGCGGTCCTGCGGGGCATCGGCTTCGCCGACGTCTCGGAGAACTGGGCCGACGTGCTGATGCGGCAGTGCCGCGCGGACGGGATCAAGGTCTTCTCCGCCGACCGCTTCGGCTACGTCTGCCTCCGTGACCGCGACCGCTGGCTGCTCGGGTCGGCCCAGCTCATCGACTACGGCCCGGCCGACCCGCACGCCCTGATCTGACCGGTGGCCGTTTCGGGGTCGTTAGGCTGCCGGGATGACGCCCGGCGCGCTCGGAGAGGTCCTCGGCCTGCCACCGATCCCCAGGGGGACGTGGGCCGGGGAGGCGCTCTACGTCTCCCCGGCCGCGCTGCGCCGGGGCGAGGACCCCGCCGAGATGGCCGCCCGGCTCCGCGCGCTGCCGGGGATCGCGGCCGTCCGGGTGCGGCCGGGCGGCTTCCTGGAGATCGCGGTGGCCGTGCCCGGCGAGCTGGTCACGGAGATCGGCGGGGCCGTTCCCGCCGTCACGGGCCGCTCGCCGTGGGAGGACCTGCCCAGGACGTGGGCCAACCCCGGGTTCGTCGTCAGGTACGCGCACGTGCGGGCGGTCGCCGTGCAGCGCTGGGCCGCGGAACTCGGCGTCGGCGGGGACTTCAGGCCCGAGCTGCTGGAGGACCGCAGGGACCGGGCGGTGCTCAGGCTGCTGGCCGAGGTGCACGGCAGGCGGGTGAGCCGGGACCCGGGGTGGGCCGCCTACGCCGAGCAGCTGGCCCTGGCCTACCACGACGCGTTCGAGGGCGCCGCCGCGCTTCCCTCGGGGGACGAGGAGCCGTCGGGGCTCCACGCCGCCAGGGTGCGCCTGGCGCGGGCCGTGCGGGACGTCCTGGCGGAGGCGCTGGCGGCGCTTGGCGAGACGGCGCCCGAAAGATTGTGATAGACCCTCCCAAAGGAGTTCAAAGGGATCAAGGGAGAGGTGAATGGCCGGGCCCCGTGACTGGGAGGCGCGCGAGCCGCGCCGGTCCGGGATGATCCGGCGGGTGCTGCCGGTCCTGCTCGCCTTCGCCGTCGTCCTCGGCGGGCTCGCCTATCTCGGCGGGGACCTCAGGGAGATCCTCGGAACCGCTCCGGGCTCGCCCATCTCGGCCGCGGCCAAGCATCGCCTCTACGAGGAGACCGGGCCGGTCGACGGCCGCTGCGCCACCCTTCCCAAGGACCTCGACGCCGACGTCACGGCGTCGCTGAGGGCCCTCACCGGCTGCCTGGAGCGGATGTGGGCGGCCACCCTGGCGCGGGCGGGCATCGACTACGAGCCGCCGGGGGAGGTGCGGCTGGTCGCCGCCCCCGAAGAGGCCGCGTGCGGGATCGACGACTACGACTGGGCCGGGATCTACTGTCCCGAGCCGCGCGTCGTCAACGTGCTGGTCGACGGCGAGCGGGCCTTCCCGATGATGTTCACGCTCGCGCACGAGTACGCCCACCACGTCCAGGAGGTCAGCGGGATCGCCGACCAGAGAGGCTCGGAGGCCTTCGACGAGGCGTGGTCGCGGCGGCTCGAACTACAGGCGGACTGCCTGGCCGCGGTGACGCTGCGGAGTGTCGCGCCGCGCCGGCTGGAGAGCCTGCGCCGTCTCGCCGGGCGCGGTTCCGGCGCCGAGGAGGGCGTGGAGGCGGGCTACCGGCAGTCGCACGGTTCGGGGGCCAGCAGCGCCGAGTGGATGCGGCGCGGCCAGGAGGGCGGCACCGTGGGGTCCTGCAACACCTGGCGCGCTCCCGCCGAGCGGGTCTCCTAGGTTCGCCCCGGATCCCTCCGGAACGGGTTCGGCCAGGTCTCTCTCGGAGATCGTGTCGTGGTACGACGTTAAAATATGTCGCCAAAGTGGTCAATAACGTAAAAAGTTCGCGCGTTCGGGGTGGATCGCGTCTCGATGGGTGGGCAATCGTCTCAGGGGGATCACCGGGTCCGATAGCCTCGATCGGGTGAGTCGATTCGCCCACCCCGCCGGTGACCGGCATGCAGAAGTGCTGCCCGAGGAGCGCCCTCCGCACGCACCCGCAGACCTGAACACGCTCGACCCGACCATCTGGCCCCGAACGTCGAGCCGCGTCGACGGCTCGATCACGATCGGCGGCGCGGATGTCAGGGACCTGGTCGCGGAGCACGGCACCCCGCTCTACGTGGTGGACGAGGAAGACTTCCGCTCCCGCTGCCGCGACTACGCGAGCGCCTTCTCCGGCGGCGAGGTCCACTACGCGGGCAAGGCCTTCCTGTGCCGCGAGGTCGCCCGCTGGATCATGCAGGAGGGCCTCGGCCTCGACGTCTGCAGCGCCGGGGAGCTCGCCGTCGCGCTCAGCGTCGGGTTCCCGCCCGAGCGGATCACCATGCACGGCAACAACAAGTCGCTCGCTGAGCTGGAGAAGGCCGTCGAGGTCGGGATCGGGCACATCGTGGCCGACTCCTTCGAGGAGATCGCCCGCCTGGGCTTCCTCGCCGACAAGCACGGCAGGCGCCCCAAGGTGATGATCCGCGTCACCGTGGGCGTCGAGGCACACACCCACGAGTTCATCGCGACCGCGCACGACGACCAGAAGTTCGGCTTCTCGCTGAGCAGCGGCGCGGCGGCCGAGGCGGCCAGGCGGATCCTCGCCCTGCCCCAGCTGGAGCTCGTCGGCCTGCACTCCCACATCGGCTCCCAGATCACCGACACCGCCGGGTTCGAGGTGGCCGCGGCCCGCCTGGCCACCCTCCTGGTCAAGATCAAGGACGAGCACGGCGTCGTGCTGCCCGAGCTCGACCTCGGCGGCGGCTACGGCATCCCGTACGTCGCGGGCGACACCGCGCCCGACGTCAAGGAGATCGCCGACAACCTGCGGGAGATCGTCAGCAAGGTGGCCAGGTCCGCCGACCTGCCGGTGCCCAAGCTCACCGTCGAGCCGGGCAGGGCCATCGCCGGGCTGGCCGGGGTGACGCTCTACGAGGTCGGCACGATCAAGGACGTCGAGGGCCTGCGCACCTACGTCAGCGTCGACGGCGGCATGAGCGACAACATCCGCACCGCCCTGTACGGGGCCGACTACACCGCGCGCCTGGCCTCCCGCGAGAGCGCCTCGGGGCCGATGCTCTCGCGCCTGGTCGGCAAGCACTGCGAGAGCGGCGACATGGTCGTGCGCGACCTGTGGTTCCCCGCGGACCTGGCCACCGGCGACCTGGTCGCCGTCGCGGGCACCGGCGCCTACTGCCGCTCGCTCGCCAACAACTACAACTACCTCCCCAAGCCCGCCGTGGTCGCGGTCAAGGACGGGGTGTCCCGTGTGATCGTCCGCAGGGAGACCGAGGACGACCTCCTGAGAGGACAGCTGTGAAACGACCCGGAGCGGCCGAGAGCCGTCCATGGTGTGAGCGACAAGGGGGCGTGACCGCATGGCACTGAAAGTCGCACTTCTGGGATGCGGCGTCGTCGGTTCCCAGGTGGTCAGGCTCATGCACGAGCAGGCCGACGACCTCGCCGCCCGCATCGGGGCGCCCCTGGAGCTCGCCGGGGTCGCCGTGCGGCGCCTGGGCCGCAGGCGGGACGCCGACATCGACCCCGCCCTGCTCACCACGGACGCCGAGGCCCTGGTCACCCGTGACGACATCGACGTCGTCGTCGAGGTGATCGGCGGCATCGAGCCCGCAAGGGCGCTCATCCTGGCCGCGCTGAACAGCGGGAAGTCGGTCGTCACGGCCAACAAGGCGCTGCTCGCCGAGGACGGCGCGACCGTCCACGCCGCGGCCAGGGCCGGTAACGCCGACCTCTACTTCGAGGCGGCCGTCGCGGGCGCGATCCCGCTGATCCGGCCGCTGCGCGAGTCGCTCGCCGGAGATCACGTGCACCGCGTGCTCGGCATCGTCAACGGCACCACCAACTACATCCTCGACCAGATGGACTCCAGCGGGGCCTCGTTCTCCGACGCGCTGGAGGAGGCGCAGGCGCTGGGCTACGCCGAGGCCGACCCCACCGCCGACGTGGAGGGCTTCGACGCCGCGGCCAAGGCCGCGATCCTCGCCGGGATCGCCTTCCACAGCCGGGTGACGGCCGCCGACGTGCACCGCGAGGGCATCACCGAGATCACCGCGACGGACGTGGCCAGCGCCAAGGCCATGGGGTACGTCATCAAGCTGCTGGCGATCTGCGCCCGCTCCGACGACGGCAGGTCGTTCGGCGTGCGGGTGCATCCGGCCATGATCCCCAGGACGCACCCGCTGGCCGGGGTCCGCGAGGCCTACAACGCGGTGTTCGTCGAGGCGCGCTCCGCCGGGCAGCTCATGTTCTACGGCGCGGGCGCGGGCGGCGCCCCGACCGCGAGCGCCGTGCTGGGCGACATCGTGGCCGTGGGCCGCAACGTGCTGGCCGGCACCCGGGGCCCTGAGGAGTCCACGTACGCGGACCTGGTCGTGCACCCGATGGGCGAGACCGTCACGCGCTACCACGTCTCCCTGGACGTCGCCGACAAGCCCGGCGTGCTCGCCAGGGTCGCCGACATGTTCGCCAAGCAGGACGTCTCCATCCAGACCGTCCGGCAGGAGGGCCACGGCGCGGACGCCCAGCTGGTGCTGGTCACCCACAGGGCCAGCGACGCCGCGCTCTCCGCCACGATCGAGGGCCTGCGCGAGCTGGACATCGTCCGCGACGTGGTGAGCGTCATGCGCGTCGAGGGCGAGGACACCCCCTAGCGGTGCCGCCCCGCCAGGCCGGTCCGAGAGGGCCGGCCCGGCAGGTCCTCCGGTGATCCGGCGCGGGCACGTCTCCGGGTCTCGCGGCGGCCGTGCCATGCCGACTTGGCATCGGGTTCCTGGGCATTTGATAACGGATTATTTGGCGACCTCTACCGGCTTATAGGGTGCTTTCATGCCCTATTTGCCGTTCCGCGAAAGGGAGTTCGCCGTGAGGGTCCTTCATCGGGTGGTGGCGTTCTCCACGGCGCTGGCCGTCGTGGCGGCGCTGGGCCCGGCCGCCCAGGCGGCGACCGCGCGCCCCGCGAAGAAGGTCAAAACGGTCGTCGCGCTCACTTTCGACGACGGCGACTCCTCCCACCCGGCCGTGGCCCGCATGCTGGAGAAACGTGGCATGCGTGGAACGTTCTACATCAACAGCGAGACCGTCGGCGGCGAGGAGAAGCTGACCCGGCGCGAGCTCGCCGGGATCGCCAAGAAGGGGCACGAGATCGGCGGTCACACGCTGACCCACGTCCGCCTCACCGAGCTGACCCGAAGCGAGCAGGAGGGTCAGATCTGCGACGACCGCAGGGCGCTGGTGGCGTGGGGATACCGGCCCACCACCCTCGCCTACCCGTTCGGCGCGGTCGACTCCGACGCCAAGGCGGTGGCGCGGCGGTGCGGTTACGACGCGGCCCGAGCGGTCGGCGGGCTCAAGGAGTGGGGGTGCCCCGGCTGCCAGGCCGGAGAGGCCCTCCGCCCGAAGGACCGCTACGGCATCCGCACGCCGGGCTCCATCCGCGAGGACACCCTGCTGCGGCACATGAGGCAGCAGGTCCTCAACGCGGAGAAGGGCGGTGGCGGGCTGGTCCCGATGGTGTTCCACCGTGTCTGCGACGACTGCGGCCTCTACTCGACGACTCCCGAGCTCCTGGGCCGGTTCCTCGACTGGCTGGCGGGCCGCAAGTCCCACGGCACGGTCGTGCGGACCCTGCAGAGCGCCGTCGGCGCCCGCTACCGCCCCCTGCCCGCCCAGGAGTGACCCGGCGGCCGAGGACGCCCGGGTGTCCGGGGCGTCCCCGGCCTCCCGGGTGTCAGGGCCCCTCGGTGAGCGTGCGGAGGCGCCGGGCGGCGCGGCCGAGCAGGGACCGTTGCTGGGCCTGGCGCAGGGCGACGGCCTCCAGCCGGCGCTGCTCGGCCTTCTCCTTCCACCTGACGGTGTCGCGGCTGCCCTTGGCGGCCGCGGCGCGCAGTTCCTTCAGCTCGGCCTTGAGGGCGGCGACCTGCCGCCGGGCCCGCTCGGCCTCCCTCTCCCGCGACTCGGCCGTGGCCCGCCAGCGCGCGGCCTCCCTGTTGCGGTTCGTGGCCCAGGAGGGGTAGGCGCGGGCCGCGGGCCGCAGCTTCCAGGACTCCGCGTCCAGCCAGGTCGCCCCGTGCAGCTCGGCGATCACGTCGTCGAGCCGCTCGCCCTCGCGGGCCACGCGCATCGCCCTCGCGACGGCGGAGGTCCGCTCCAAGCGGGCGGCCAGGACCCCCGACTCGTCCTCGTCCAGCGCCACGAGCAGCAGGCCCTCGTCGTCCTTCTCCGCCTGCTCGATCAGCTCGGCCAGCGACTCCGCGCCCGGTACCCATCCGGCCGGGCAGACGAGGCGGAACGGCGCGGGCGCCGAGGTCGCGGGGACCCGCTCGGCGAAGGAGACGCGGCCGTCGTGGGCGTACTGGCCGCGCAGCAGCCGCAGGTCGAGCAGCGGGTCGTCCAGCGGGGCCGGGCGCTCGCCGGCCAGCGACGCCCACGGCCCGGTCAGGGTGACGCGCACGTCGGGCAGGGTGCTGGCCAGTGCCCCGTCGACGCTCGCCCTGACGTCCTCGAAGGAGGCGTCCCGGGCGTCCACCACGACGTCGACGTAGGGGACCAGCCACTGCCGGCCCGCGTCGGTGCGCAGGTGGCGCCGGTAGGGGATCCGGTCGGCGATGAACGGGTCGTTGTGCCGCCTGACGTCCGCGGGCCTGCGCATGGCCGTCGTCGTGCCCAGGTGCCAGCTCAGCGCCTCGGCGTCGGGGACGAACACCGCGCCCGTCTGGGTGAGCCGGTAGCCCAGCTCGGTGTCCTCGCCGAGGGCCAGGGAGGTGTCCAGCCCTCCCGTCTCCCTCAGCAGGGCGGCGGGCAGCGAGACCGTCGCGCCCACGTGGACGCGGTGCAGCAGCGAGCTGGGTGCGTCGCGAAAGTCGCGGTGGGCGGCGATGAGCTCGCCGATCCAGTCGTGCCCGTGCTCGGGATCCTCCTCGAAGAGGGAGCCCGCCCTGTCCTTGGCGACGGCGATCCGGACCTCGGCGGGGGTGGGCGGGGTGCCCGCCATGGCGGTGAAGCGCAGCGTCCCCGTCACCACCATGTAGCCGGCCAGGTGATGCCAGCGCATGTGCGCCTCGACGTGCTCCCGGTAGGCGACGATGTCGGCGTCCATCCGGTGGATCACCTGGCCGTCCGCGATGGCCGTGCCGGTCTCCAGGGCCCAGGCGATGCCCCGGCGGCCCGGGGCGTTGCCGACGATCCGGGTGTGTTCCGGCGCGATCTCGGGGAGCCGGAGCGGGGGCGCGCTGCCGTCGTCCACGACGATCACCTCGAGGAGGTGGGAGGGGTAGGTCTGGGCGGCGAGCGCGGCCAGCGTGAGGTCCAGCCTGTCCTGCCGCCCCCTGGCGGGGATCACCACGCTCACCGGCAGGCGCGGCTCCCACGTGCCGGGGGCGGGCGCGGACAGCACCCCGTAGTCGTTGCCGGGGATCCTCGGCGTGCCCGCGGCGTCGTCTCCGGCCGGGGCCGCGTACCGGTCCTGGACGCGCGGCGCGCACAGGGAGATCCTCGGCGTGCCCATGGCGTCGTCTCCGGCCGGGGCCGGCGTCGCGTGCGAGTCCTGGACACGCGGCGTGTACGGCGTGTCAGGGGAGATCCGCGGCGTGCTCACGGTGTCCCCGGGGGGAGTTCCATGAGCGCGCTGGGCCGGAAGCCGCGCCACTGGCGCTTGTTGCGCCGCAGGAACGTGCCGATCGGCTCGCGCCAGGTGTGGTTGGCGACGTTGCCGCGCCGCAGGATGTAGCCCAGCCCCTGGGTGCGGTAGATCTGCCCGCCCGCGGCCTGCACAGCGTGCTGGAACTGGGCGTCGATCGTGCCGGGCATGGGACGGAAGCCGCCCACGGCCTCGAAGGCGGAGCGTTCGGAGAAGATGGTCCCTCCGGCGATGAAGTTGGTGATCTGCTCGGTGATCTGCTCGCGGTGGACGGTCACCCCGATCGAGGCGAGATAGACGAACTCGGGGACCATTCCCACGACCTGGGCCCCCGAGTAGGAGTGGGCCAGCAGCAGGTCGGAGATGAAGTCGGGCCCGTACCAGTCGTCGTCGTCCATCTTCAACAGGAACGACCCCGACGCCCTGGCCGCGGCCAGGTTCAGCACGCTCCCGAACACGGTCTGCCCGTCGGCCTCGACCACGGTGACCGGCCGCTCGAAGGAAGCCAAGGGCCCGGCCACGCCGGGATGCGTCGCGGGGACGCCGTGCAGGGCGAGGATCACCTCGAACTCGGCGCCGCGCTGCCTGGACAGCTGCTCCAGCGCGAAGCCCACCATCTCCGGGCGGCGGGTGACGAGCAGCACCGAGACCGTCGGCACGGGTGCCACGGGGGCGCCCAGCTGCTCCCAGCGGGCGCGGACCCCGTGGACGCGCAGCGCCTCGCGGCGCAGCCGGATGCTGTGCTCCTCGCGCTCCAGGTCGTCCTTGAGCGCGGGCTCGTCGACCGAGGCGATCAGCCTGGCCAGCTCCGGGCCGAGGGCGCCCGCCCAGCGCGGCACGGTCTCGGAGACCAGGGGCACCCCGGCCGCGGCCAGCCCCGTGACGACCCGCAGCGCGGCCGCCGGGCCGGTGTGGCTGCGCCGCCAGTCCACCCGTACGCCCCTGACCTGCCTGATCCGGCTGACGTCCACGTCCGTGACGCCGCCGGAGGCGTCGAAGGAGGTGAGCGTCCTGCCGTCGCAGGTGATCGCCCAGCGGCCGGACTCCGAGGACAACTCGGCCGTGCCGAGGGTCGGCACGGTGATGAAGTTCATGGGGTTGACCGAGCGGCCGTCGACCGGGGGGATGGCCCAGGGTTCCGACAGGTCGCCGAGGCCGTTCTCCAGGATCTTGCCGCCACCGGGGCGGCCGAGCCTCTCCCAGGTCATCAGCTCGGCGACCGGGCGGTCCACCGTGGTCCTGCCGGTGGGGTCGGCGCCGGACCATGACGGCGGCTCCTCGCCGACCACGCGCACGACCAGGTCGGCGCCACGGGCGCCGAACCTGTCGGGGACGGGGCCCGCCAGGGGGGCGGGGGCCGCGTTCGGGTCGCCGGGGCGCCAGTGGGCCGCTCCCGGACCCGCCAGGCCTGCGACGGGCCCGGCGACGGCGTCCATCCGGTGCCCGCCGAACGCCCTGGCGGTCGCGGCGAGCGTCCGCCCAGCGGGTACCGGCTTGGAGAACCTCGCCTCGACCACCCAGGCGGGCTGTTTCGGCTGGTGGACGCGGAGTTCCACGAGAGCGCGCCAGCGGTGGGCGGGGGTGGGGGACAGCACCGGCGCGGTGTACCAGTGCGGCGTCTCCCGCACGGCGACGACGACCCGGGGGGCCATGGCCAGCAGCGACTGCAGGCTCGCGGCCCTGCGGACGTCGGTCGGCGTGCGGGCGAGCACCAGGATCTCCGCCGCGCCCTCCTCGGCGCGCGGGATGCCGTCGAGGTCGCCGTCGAGGTCCATCGCCCCGTACGCCTCCAGCTCGCCGAGCGTCTCGAAGCCCACGCAATAGACGAGGACGCGCTGCTTGCCGTTCCGTTCCAGGGCGGCGCGGACGAGATCGATCAGAAGGGACATCAGCCGGTCCTCCCCTGCCGCCTGGCCATCGAGATGATCTTTTCGAGCGGGCCGCGGCGCCGCTCGCCCTCCAGGCGCCCGGCCTCCGCCCGCAGGCGTCCGGTCTCGGCGCGGAGGCTCTCCACCTCGTCCTTCAGGCGTTTCGCCTCGCGCTTCCAGCGCGCGGAGTCGGCCCGCCACTTCGCGCTGTCCCCGGCGACGGGCTCCGCCTCGTCGGCGGTCGTCACACCGACCTCGGCGGCGCTCACCCAGAGCGAGCCGAACAATTCGTGGACGACGTCGTCGAGGCCGGTGTCCGGGGCGCCGTCCGGGTCGCCGCCGGGGTCGCCGTCGAGGTCCCGGGGGCCTTCGTCGTTCACCAGCGCCGCCCTGGCGAAGGCGGCGGTGCGCTCGAACCTGGCCGCCCTGACCCCGGAGGGCCCCTCGTCGAGGGCCGCGCACAGCAGCCCGTACTCCTCGCCCTCCGCGAGTTTGACCAGCTCGGCCAGGCTGTCGGCGCCGAGCGCCCACCCGGCGGGCACGACGAGCCTGAACGGCGCGGGCGCGGAGCCCGCGGGCACCTCCTCGGTGAAGGAGACGCGCGGCTCGCGGACGTACAGGTTGCGCACCAGGCGCAGGTCCAGCAGCGGTTCGTCGAGGGAGGGGCGGCGCCCGGTGGGAAGGTCCGACCAGGGCCCGACCACGGTGACGGCGACGTCGACGAGGGTGCCCGCGAGCGCGGAGTCCACGCTCGCCCGCACGTCCTCGTAGGAGGCGCCGCGGGCGTCGACGACGACGTGCACGTACGGCACCAGCCAGGTCCTGCGCGGGTGGGTGCGCAGCCAGCGCAGGTCGGGGATGAGGTCGGGCAGCACCGACCAGTTGTGCCGGTGCACCTCCTTCTCCCGGATCATGACCGTGGACGGCCCGAGGTGCCAGCCGCGGGCCTGCGGGTCGGGGATGAAGACCGCGCCCGCCTGCGCGAGGCGGAAGCCGAGATCGGTGTCCTCACCCATGTTCAGCGTGGTGTTCACGCCGCCGACCGAGCGCAGCAGCGCCACGGGGACCGAGGTGGTGGCCCCCGAGTGGAGCCGGTAGGCCCCGGCGCCCGCGTCCCGCAGCCACCGGGTCTCCTCCAGCACCCCGGCCCGCCACTCGTGCGGCGCGGACTCGTCGAACAGCTTCTCCGCGTCCCTGGCCTCCACGGCCGAGAAGACCTCGTCGGCGGAGGGTCCGGTTCCCTCGGGGGTGAACCGGACGTCGCCCATCACGACGGCGTAGGAGGCGAGATGGTGCCAGCGCATGTGCGCCTCGACGTGCTCCCGGTCGAGGATCATGTCGGAGTCGACCCAGTGCAGGATGTCGCCCGCCGCCGCGGCGGCGCCGGTCTGGCGGGCCCAGCCCCGTCCCCAGCGGCCGTCGGGCACCCGGACGAGCCTGGTGTTGGCCGGGGTGATCTCGGGGACGCGCAGTGGCGGGTCACTGCCGTCGTCGGCGATGACCACCTCCATGAGGTGCGCGGGGTAGGTCTGCGCGGCCAGCCCGGCGAGCGTGCGGTCCAGGGCCTCCTGGCAGTCGTGCGCCGGGATCACCACACTCACCCTGAGGCGGGGCTCCCAGGCGCCCAGGTCGGGCGGGAGCAGCGACCCGTAGTCGTTGTGCCTGATCCTGGCGCGCGGGACGACGGCGCGGCCGGTCCGGTCGGCGCGGCCCGCGCGCTCGCCCCGGTCCGCCCGGTCGTCGTGGGCGGGGAAGGCGGAACCGGGGGTGGCGAAGCCGGTGCCGGTCACTCTCTTCCCTCCGGGGACCGTTCGGTCACCGCCTGCGTCGCGGCCAGGCGCGGCAGCAGGTCGTGGACCATCTCCTCGATCTCCTGGCGCCGGGGTACGGAGGCCAGCCGGTCCTCGCCCAGGGAGACCAGGATCGCCTGCAGGTCCTCGTCCCGCTTGCGCTCGTGCTCCTTGAGCAGCTCGACGATCTCGTCCAGCCGCCGGTCCAGCCGCTGGGTGGCCGCCTTGACCGTGGCCATCTCCGCCTCGTAGCGCTTGACCCGGGCGTCGATCCGCTGGGCCTTGCCGTCGACCCTGCGTACGGTCGCGACCGCCAGTACCTGGACGGCGAGCACCGTCGCGATCGCGCCGAGCACGATGGCCGCCGTGACCGAGATGATCCCGATGCTCGCGAGCAGCGTCAGCGCGATCAGGAACACCGAGCCGAGGCTTGCCGCCAGAAGCGTCAGTTTTCGGGGCGTGGGCATCCGCGCTTACCTTCCGTGCCGCTCTGTCGTTACCTGTCGTTGTTGGTGGTAATTGAGGCTATCGGCTCACCAAGTGCGAATACGGCGATAAATAGGAAATTCAAAGGTTCCTGTGACCTGTGTGACAGCTGTCACCCTTTAGTGGTGATCCTCTATGTCAAGTGGGAAGTTGGTGAGAAGCGATCTTCCTGCCTCGCTATCCTTCGCTCGTGCCCGCGCAGCCGACCTCCGTGTCCCCGCCCCCCTCCGCCCTCCCGGCGGGCTTCCCGCGGCCGGAGACGGGGGCGCTCGCCCACCTCGCTCACCGCGTCCACGACGGCGCCCATGACCCGGGCCGCGGACGGCGCCGGACCGGTGGCGCCGAGCCCACCCGGCGGCCCTCCCTCGCCCGTCTCCCGCGCGCCGCGTCGGACCGGTGGTGCGGTCCCCGCCCGAGCTCGATCCTGGAAGCGTCATGACAGCACGGATCGCCGGTAACGACTACCGGAGCCTCACGCCGCCCGCCCTGGGCTCCTGGGCTCCCTCGCTCCGGGTCAGTGTCGTCATTCCCGCGTACGGTGACCAGGAGAAACTCGACCTGGCGCTCGCCGGGCTGGCCGGGCAGACCTACCCCGCGGCCCTGACCGAGGTCGTCGTGGTCGACAACGGCAGCAGCCCGCCGCTGCGGCTGCCCGCCCTGCGCCCCGAGGGCACCCGCCTGATCGTCTGTTCCGTCCCCGGCCGCGCCCACGCCCGCAACGCCGGGCTGTCGGCCGCCACCGGTGACGTGATCCACTGGCTCGACTCCGACGTGGTCCTGGACCGCAGGTCGGTCGAGGCGCACATGCGCTGGCACCACGCCGCCCCGTACCTGGTGGTGACCGGCTACCTGCGCTTCACCCCGGCGGGGCTGCCGGCTCCCGAGGTGGTCGCCGCGGCCGACGACCTGGCCAAGCTCTTCGAGCCCGCCGAGCCGCATGCCTGGCTGGTCGACCTCGTCGAGCGCACCGACGGCCTCACCGCCAACCCGCACCGCGCGTTCAGCCTGCATGTCGGCGGCGCGACCTCGGTCAACGCCGCGCTGCTCGCCGTCGCGGGGCCGATGGACACCGATCTGATCCTCGGCCAGGACACCGAGATGGGCTACCGGCTCGCCCAGGCGGGCGCCGTCTTCGTGCCCGAGCCGCTGTCGCGCGCCTTTCACCTGGGCCCGACCATGCGCATGCGCGACAAGGCCCCGATCGACCGGGTCAGCCACGCCTTCGTGGCCGACCGGATCCCGTCCTACCGCTGGCTCCGCTCCCACCCGGCCAGGCAGTGGAAGGTGCCCTACGTGGAGGTGGTCGTCGAGCCCGGGGGAAAGCCGGGCGGATACGCCTACGACGAGGTCCGCGCCACCGTCGACGCCGTGCTCGCGGGCACCCTGCCCGACGTCGCGGTCACCCTCACCGGGCCGTGGGGCCGCGTCGGCGTCGAGGGGCGCGCCCCCCTGAAGAACCCCGACCTGGACCTGGTGCTGATCCGCGGCCACTACGCCCACGAGCCCAGGGTCCGCTTCGCCGACGAGGTCCCCGCCGCCCTCACCCCTCACGACCGGCCCGACGCCCCCGGCCGGGCGGTTCCGTACCGTCTGAGGTTGCCCGCCGGGTGGGTCCCGGGCGAGGACACCCTGGCGCGCCTGCTCGACCTGGCCAGGGACGAGGGGTACGGCCTGGTGTCGGTGCTGCTGGCCGAGGGGGGTGAGGAAACCGGCGACGCTGGTCCGGGGCGGGGGGTCGTCGCTGCGCGGTTGGAACGTGCCGCCGCGTTCGCGCGCGCCGCGATCGTGCTGGAGGAGGGGGAGGACCTCGACGACGCCGTGGACGACACCTTCGGCGTGATCTGGGTGGACGGCGAGACCTACGGGTTCACTCCGGAGGCCCGCCCCCTCACCGGCCGCCGCGGCGCCTACCGGGTCAGGAGCGAGGCGGAGGCCGAGGTGGCCCGCCTCACCGGGGAGGCGGAGCGGCTCCGCGGCCAGGTGGCCAAGTGGCGCGACGAGGCGGGCCGCTGGCGCAGGAGCACCGTCGAGCTGCGGCGCGAGGTCGGCACCCTGCGAAAGGAACTGGCCGCCGCCAGGAAGGTCGTCCAGTACGGGCTGCTGTCCTCCGTGAAACGGGCCATCACCCGACGTCGCTGACGACGCCGACGCCCCCCAGGAAGTAGGAGCCGACGCCCTTGTAGGGCACGGCGGTGCCGGGTACCGGCCGCCACTCGGGCAGGTTGACGACGCCGGGCTCGACCACGTCGAAGCCGTCGAACATGCGGACGATCTCCTTGCCCGTACGGGTGACGAAGGGCGAGGAGGCCCGGTCGTAGACCTGGACCACCCCTTCCGCGGCCTCCGGGCGGGCGTCGATCGCGACGTGGGACAGGACGAGGTGGCTGCCGGGCGCCATGACCCCGCGCAGGGTGGCGAGGATGCCCAGGGGGTCGTCCGTGTCGGGGACGAAATGCATGATGGCCAGCAGAAGGATCCCCACCGGCCGGTCGAAGTCGATCGCCGCGCGCATGTCCGGGTGCTCCAGGATCTCCCCTGGCCGGCGGAGGTCCCCCTCGACGATGGTCACGTTCTCGTTCTTGCCGAGGATCGCCCTGCCGTGGACCAGGACGGTCGGGTCGTTGTCGACGTAGACGACCCGCGCTCCGGGGACGACCTGGTGCACGTTGTTCTGGGTGGGCAGCCCGGCGCCGATGTCGAGGAACTGGTCGATCCCCGACTCGGCGAGGAAACCGACCGTGCGGCCCAGGAACGCGCGGTTGGATCGAGCGCTGTGCCGGATCTCGGGGATGATCTCCAAGACCTTCTCCGCCGCCTGACGATCCGCGGGAAAGTTGTCCTTGCCGCCCAGATAGTAGTCGTACATGCGCGCGACGTTAGGAATATGCGTTTGGACACCCTTGGGCATCTGGTCGGTCACGTGCCGCTCCCGGGTAATGACATTTCCAGAATTGTGTAGATCATAGCCACTCGTAACATTGGATAAGCCCTTACACAGCTGGCAAGATCGCGTCATGGCCGCCTCCCCCTCGCGCCGCGTGCTCGGCCTCCAACTCGCCGACGGCATCGGCCGCGGCAACATGTGGGCCTGCCTGTCCATGGCGTTCGCCTCGACCATGATCATCTCCTTCCTGCCCGCCACGCAGCCGTACATTCTGGGCGGCGTCCTCGGCGTGGACGGTGCCGACCAGGGCAAGGCCGTCGGCCTGCTGGGCGTGGCCGCGGAGATCGCGATGATCGCCAGCCTGGCCTGGTACGGAGCGCTGGCCGACCGGCACGGCCGCAGGCCCGTCGTGGTGGCCGGGTTCGCGCTGTGCGCGCTGGGCACCGCCCTCTTCCCGTTCGCCGCGAACACCGCCGTGCTCGTCGCGCTGCGCGTGATCTTCGCCCTCGGCGTGGCCGCGCTCAGCGCGATGCTGTCCACGGTGGCGATCGACTACGTCCGCGACGGCTCGCGCGGCAAGTCGTACGGGCTGATCGGCCTGTTCAGCGGGCTGGGCGCGATGCTCGCCGTGCTCGGCCTGGTCCGCCTGCCCAAGGTCTTCGAGGACTCGGGGACGGCCCCGGTCTCCGCCGCCCGCGTCTCGTTCCTGATCATCGCGACGGCCGTCCTCGCGGTCGCCGCGCTGATGTGGTTCACGCTGTCGAAGGCCCCGGTCTCCGGGCCCCCGGAGGGGCCCGCCGCCCGCGTCCCGCTGCCCCGCCTGGTCAGGGAGGGCGTCACGCTCGCCCGCGACCCCGGGGTGGCGCTGTCGTACGCGGCGGCGTTCGTCGCCCGCGCGGACCTCGCGGTGGTCGCGGGCTTCCTGTCCCTGTGGGTCGTCGACTACGCCACGAGCGAGCGCGGCATGTCCGGCGCGGAGGCCCTGGCCCGCGCGGGTGCCGTGGTCGGCGTCGCGCAGACCGTGGCCGTGCTCGCCGCCCCGCTGTTCGGCTGGCTGGGCGACCGCATGCGGCGCCAGGACGTGGTCATCCTCGCCCAGGCCGTCGCGGCGCTGTCCTACCTGTCGACGTTGCTGGTCAGCGACCCTCTCGGCTCCGGCATGATGCTGGTGGCCGTGTTCGTCGGCCTGGGGGAGATCGCCGGGATCACCACCGCGGGGCCTCTCCTGGCCCAGCAGGCGCCCGCCGGGGTCCGCGGCTCCGCCTACGGGGTGCAGACCCTCTGCGGCGCCGTCGGCATCCTCACCGTCTCCGCCCTGGGCGGCTTCCTCTACGACGCCTGGCGCCCGGCCGCGCCGTTCGTGGTGTCGGGCACGCTCGGCCTGCTCGTCGTCGTCTTCGGGCTGGTCGTACGGCGGCGCGTCACGCCCCTGCCGGAGAGCCGCGAGAGCGCGGGCGCCCCGGCCTGACCCGGCTCGATCCGCTCTGACTCGGCCTGATCCGCTCCGGCCCGGCCCGGCTCGATCCGCTCTGGCCCGCTCCGGCCCGGCCTGATCCGCTCCGGCCCGGCGGGGCCGGGGCTCCGTCCGCCTTTGCCTGTCCCCGGCCGCCCCGGGCCGCGCTCAGTTCCTGAGCGCGGTGCGGAGCCTGCCGAGAAGGGAGTCGCGCCTCTCCTCCCGGCGTCGCTGCTCCTGCCCGGAAACCCGCTCCGCCGCGGGCCTCGCGGGTTCCCGTACGGGAGCCGGGGCGGGGGCCGGGCTCCCGGGCGCGGCCGGAACCCGGGCGGGGGGAGGGGCGGAGACCGGAGGCGTGGGCCCGACCGGCCAGAACTCCGGCCGGTCGCCGCGCCGCACGCCGTGGGTGGCCGCGATCGACGTGGCGACGTCGTCCGCGCCGAGCAGCCTCGCCCGGCCCAGCGCCTCGGTCCGCTGCAGCGTCGCCTCGCCGTCGCCGCCGAGATCGACGACGAGCATGCCCGAGCGGTCGTCCTGCATCACGCGGATCATCCGCTCCAGCGTGTCGCGTCCCAGAGGGACCGAGACCGGGCCCGTGTAGCGGAAGGCGATCGGGGCGGGGGTGGCGGAGACCTCGTCGGCGAACCGCACCCGCTCGTCGTGGGCGAAGTGCTCGCGCAGCAGCCGAAGGTCGAGCAGGGGGTCGTCCAGCACCGGGCGGCGTTCCCCGGACAGCCTCGACCAGGGGGCGACCAGGGTGACGATCACGTCGCCGAGCGACCCGTCGAGCGCCGCGCCCACCGCCTCGCGCACCCGCTCCTCGGGCCCGTCGACGCGGAGCACCACCTCCACGTACGGAACCAGCCAGTGGCGGCCCCGGTCCTTGCGCAGGTCACGGCGGAGCGGCACCCGGTGGGCCAGGTAGGGGGCGACGACGCGCACCGCCCGCCGCGGGTCGCGGCGCTGGGCGGGAAGTCCCAGATGGACGGCCTGGGCGGCCATGTCGGGGACGAAGACCACGCCGTGCGCGGCCAGCCGGTAGGCGAACTCGGTGTCCTCGCCCCGCAACACCCGGGGGTCCACCCCGCCCACGGCCTGGAAGATCTCCCGCCGCATCGACACCGTCGGCCCCGTGCACACGTGGTAGGGGTTGCGGCTGGCCCGCAGGCCGTTGGTGCGGGAGATCGTCTGCTCGGTGGAGCTGGGCAGGGCGCCCGACAGGTCGAAGAGGGACCCCAGCGAGCCCGCGCGCACGCCCTCGTGGACCCGGGCGGCCGTCAGCTCCGGCTCCTCGACGAACTTCTTCGCGCCGATCGTGACCAGGTATCCGGCCAGGTGGTGCCACCGGGCCAGGGCCTCGATGTGCTCGCGGCAGACGACCATGTCGGCGTCGAGGCGCTGGATGATCCGCCCCTCCGCGAGGGCGGCGCCGGTGTTCACCGCGTGGGCGATGCCCCAGCCCGAGGAGCCGGTGCTCACGATCCTGGCGTCACTCGGGGCGATCTCCGGCAGCCGCAACGGCGGCTCGCTGCCGTCGTCGACCACGATCACCTCCATGAGGTGGTCCGGGTAGCTCTGCGCGGCCAGGGCGGCGAGGGTCAGGTCGAGCCTGTGCTGCCCGCCGTGGGCTGGAATGATCACACTCACCGGGAGCTCCGGGTCCCACGCGCCCAGCGCGGGCGGGGCCAGGGGCGAGTAGTCGTTGTGCCGGATCGTCGGCAGGTCCGCCGCCGTGCCGCCCGTCATGATGTGACACCCCTTGTCTTGATTCCCCGCGTGTCAAGCGCTGTCAAACGCTGTCAAGCCTCGCAGACCATATCGACTGATCCTTAGAGTTCCCTGGGGAGGACGCCCGGCTTGTCCATCTGGTGGACAGCGCATCCCAGAGCCGAGCGGGTTGCCCGTAGACTCGTCCCCAATACCGCAGGTAGCACGCGCACGGACCGGCCGGGCGCGGTGAGGAGCAATCATGACCAGGGCGTGGCGTGGCCTCATCGAGGAGTACCGTGACCGACTTCCGGTGACCACGGCGACGCCCGTTGTCACGCTCCTGGAGGGCGGCACCCCGCTCGTCCCGGCGAACCGGGTGTCGGCGCTGACCGGTTGTGAGGTCTACCTGAAGGTCGAGGGCCTCAACCCGACCGGAAGCTTCAAGGACCGTGGCATGACCATGGCCATCAGCAAGGCCGTCGAGGACGGGGCGAAGGCCGTCATCTGTGCCTCGACCGGCAACACCAGCGCCTCCGCCGCCGCCTACGCGGTCCGCGCGGGCCTGACCTGCGCCGTGCTGGTGCCCCGGGGCAAGATCGCGATGGGCAAGCTGGCCCAGGCGCTGGTCCACGGTGCCCGGCTGCTCCAGGTCGAGGGATCCTTCGACGACTGCCTGGAGATGACCAGGAAGCTGTCGGAGAGTTACCCGATCGCGCTGGTCAACTCGGTGAACCCGTTCCGGCTCCAGGGCCAGAAGACCGCCGCGTTCGAGATCGTCGACACGCTCGGGGACGCCCCCGACATCCACTGCATCCCGGTCGGCAACGCGGGCAACATCTCCGCGTACTGGATGGGCTACACCGAGTACGCGCGAGACGGCGTCGCGACGAGTACGCCGCGGATGTTCGGCTTCCAGGCCAGCGGTGCCGCGCCGATCGTCAACGGCGCGCCGGTGACCCACCCGCACACGATCGCCACCGCGATCCGCATCGGCAACCCCGCCTCCTGGCAGCTCGCCGAGGCCGCCCGCGACGAGTCGGGCGGCGTCATCCAGGCCGTCACCGACCGCCAGATCGCCGCCGCGTACAAGCTGCTCGCCCAGGAGGAGGGCGTGTTCGTCGAGCTCGCCTCCGCCGCCAGCGTGGCGGGCCTCCTCCAGGCCCACGGGCAGGGTCTGGTCGAGCCCGGGCAGCGCATCGTGTGCACGGTGACCGGAAACGGCCTCAAGGACCCCGACTGGGCCATCTCGGGCGCCCCCACGCCGGTGACGATCCCGATCGACGCGCACGCCGCGGCCACCGCCCTCGAACTCGCCTAGTGGACCTCAGGAGAAGCGACGTGCCCCTCACGGCCCCCCACGGACCCCGATGACCGGCGGCACGGCGAAGGCGACCGTCCGCGTCCCCGCGACGTCGGCCAACCTCGGCCCCGGATTCGACACGCTGGGGCTCGCCCTCGACCTCCACGACGAGATCGAGGCCGAGCTGTTCGAGCCCCGGGGCGGGCCCGGCTCCCGAGGCGTCGACATCGCGGTCGAGGGCGAGGGGGCCGGTGAGCTCGACCTGGGCGAGGGGCACCTCATCGTCACCACGATGCGCGCGACCTTCGACAGGATGGGTCTCCCGCAGCCGCGCGGCATCCGGCTGCGCTGTCTCAACCGGATCCCGCACGCCCGCGGCCTCGGATCCTCCTCCGCGGCGATCTGCGCCGGGATCCTGGCCGCCCGCGCGCTGGCCGCGACCCCGTACGCGCGAGGCGCCCATCCCGGCGGGGATCATCCGCCGGAGGCGCCGCCCGAGCTGACCGACGACGGCGTCTTCGCGCTGGCCACCGAGATCGAGGGCCATCCCGACAACGTGGCGCCGTGCCTGGCGGGCGGGCTCACCGTCGCCTGGACGGACACAGGGAGCGTGCCGCACCTGGTGCGGCTGCTCCCGCACGAGGCCGTCAGGCCCGTGGTCCTCGTCCCCGCGCACCGGCTGTCCACCGAGATCGCCCGCGGGCTGCTGCCCAAGGACGTCCCGCACGCCGACGCCGCGGCGAACGCCGGCAGGGCCGCGCTGCTGGTCGCGGCGCTGACCGCCAGGCCCGAGCCCGAGCTGTTGCTGGCCGCCACGGAAGATCGCCTCCACCAGGACTACCGCGCCCCCGCGATGCCGCACACCGCCGACCTGGTACGGCGGCTGCGGAAGGCGGGTGTCGCCGCGGTCGTCTCGGGAGCGGGTCCCACGATTCTTGCGTTCTCAACGGTGAATACGCAGGATTTGATCGCACCGGAAGTGGGTAATGACTGGCACATCCAGCCACTGGATGTCGAAACCAGGGGAGCCCGCGTTGTTTCTCTTGAGACACGCTGACACCTCTTCGACCTTCAGGGAATAGCTGTGTGCGCTGGTGATGTTAGGCTGATAGCCGCACCAGGTGCCCCGCGTTGGGTGCGTGCTTGTCAGCCACACATCGCTGCATCATGTCTCACCTGGTGAGACATGATCGCCGCAGTGGCCTCCCCGAATCCGTCGCCTCCGAGATGCTCCATATTTCGGTTGGGGCAACGAGAAGCGGCGTTTTAGGGGACATGCGCGTTCGATCTACCTCGACATCTGGTTGCCGGTAGCAATCCGGGGGGTGTCCTCCAAGTCCCACCGTCGGCGATTCTCGATGGTGACGGCCTGGATTCGCCCTTCTCCGACAGTGGCGGCGGCTCTCCATGGGCCGTCGAGGATCGCGACGTGCAACCCGACCCGGTCTGTCCCACCGGGTCGATCGCACCACCGGGACGATTGGCTGATCATGGCCACGCCCGACCCCTGGGAAGGACCCATTAGTGAGCGACACCACCGAACTCCTCTCCGACGTCACCGGCACGGCGCCGACGTCCGGCGACACCCCCACCCGCCCCGCGGCCAAGCCGCGCCGTCGCTCCGGCACCGGCCTTTCCGCCATGGTGCTGCCTGAGCTGCAGGCAATGGCCTCCGGCCTTGGCATCAGCGGGACCGGGCGGATGCGCAAGAGCCAGTTGATCGCGGCCATCCAGGAGAAGCAGGGCGTCTCCACCGAGAGCGCCCAGGCTCCCGCCGCCGTCAAGGAGACTCCGGCCGTGGCCGCCCCGGCCGTCGTGGCCGAGCCGGTCGCCGAGCGTCCGGCGCGCACCCGCAGGGAACGTTCCCGCCCCGTCGTGGCCGCCGAGCCCGTCGTGGAGCAGGCACCCCCGGCTCCCGCCCCCGAGCCCGTGGCCGCCGCCGTCGTCGCGCCCGAGCCCGTCGTGGAGCAGCAGACCATCGACACCGCCCCGGCCGAGGGCCGCGGCGAGCGCGGCGAGAGCCGTCGCGAGCGCGGCGAGCGTCGTGGCCGCAACAGCGAGCGCGGCGAGCGGGGCAACGATCGCCGCGAGCGCGGTGAGCGGGGCGACAACCGCTCCGACAGCCGGACTGACAGCCGGACTGACAGCCGGACCGACAGCCGGACTGACAGCCGTGCCGACCAGCGGGCCGCCGACGCGGGCCAGAGCCGCGGTGAGCGTCTCAACGACCGTGGCGACCGCCTCAACGACCGCGGTGAGCGGTCCGGCGAGCGCGGTGACCGTGGCGAGCGCGGTGACCGTCTCAACGACCGCGGTGACCGCCTCAACGAGCGCGCCGACCGTGGCGAGCGTGGCGACCGGGGCCCGCAGAACCGGGGCCCGCAGGACCGTGGCGACCAGCACGGCGTGGGCGACGACGACGACCGTCGTGGCCGCCGCGGCCGGTTCCGCGAGCGCAACCGCCGTGGCCGCGAGCGCTTCGACAGCAACGAGCCCGTGGTGGGCGACGACGACGTCCTGATCCCGATCGCCGGAATCCTGGACATCCTCGACAACTACGCGTTCGTCAGGACCAGCGGTTACCTGCCGGGTTCCAACGACGTCTACGTCTCGCTGGCCCAGATCCGCCGTAACGGCCTGCGCAAGGGTGACGTCGTCACCGGCGCCGTCCGCCAGCCCCGCGACGGTGAGCGCCGCGAGAAGTTCAACGCGCTCGTCCGCCTCGACACGGTCAACGGCATGGACCCGGAGCAGGCGCGGCAGCGGCCCGACTTCAACAAGCTCGTCCCGCTGTACCCGCAGGAGCGCCTGCGCCTGGAGACCGAGCCGAACATCCTGACCACCAGGATCATCGACATGGTGGCGCCGATCGGCAAGGGCCAGCGTGGTCTCATCGTCTCCCCGCCCAAGGCGGGCAAGACGATGGTGCTCCAGTCGATCGCCAACGCGATCACCCGGAACAACCCCGAGTGCCACCTGATGGTCGTCCTGGTGGACGAGCGTCCGGAAGAGGTCACCGACATGCAGCGGTCGGTGAAGGGCGAGGTCATCCACTCGACCTTCGACCGTCCGGCCGAGGACCACACCACGGTCGCCGAGCTCGCCATCGAGCGCGCCAAGCGCCTGGTGGAGCTCGGCCACGACGTGGTCGTGCTGCTCGACTCGATCACCCGTCTGGGCCGCGCCTACAACCTGGCGGCCCCGGCCTCCGGCCGCATCCTGTCCGGTGGTGTCGACTCCACCGCGCTCTACCCGCCGAAGCGTTTCTTCGGCGCCGCCCGCAACATCGAGAACGGCGGCTCGCTGACGATCCTCGCCACCGCGCTGGTCGAGACCGGCTCCAAGATGGACGAGGTCATCTTCGAGGAGTTCAAGGGCACGGGCAACCTGGAGCTCAAGCTCAACCGGCAGCTCGCCGACAAGCGGATCTTCCCCGCGGTGGACGTCGACGCGTCCGGCACCCGTAAGGAGGAGATCCTCATGGGCAAGGACGAGCTCCAGATCACCTGGAAGCTCCGCCGCGTGCTGCACGCCCTGGACATGCAGCAGGCCCTTGAGCTTCTCCTGGAGAAGATGAGGGAGACCAAGTCCAACGCGGAGTTCCTGCTCCAGGTGCAGAAGACGACGGTCAGCTCCGAGCGCGACTGATCATCCGCCGTACGTCGAACGCCCCGGCCCCTCCGGCCGGGGCGTTCGCGTTTCCCAAGTCCCTTGTGTGACCCCGTACTTCGAGATATCCCTACTTCAGGGTCCCTTTTCCCTCGCGGCCCCTGGCCCGCTCCGGCGATGATCGCGGCGCGTGGACGGCGGGCGAGGGGGCGGTACGCGAAGACGGACGGCACGCCGAGACGGACGGCACGCGAGGGGCGGCGGGGACGGCTGAGAACAACGGAAACAACGGAAACAACGGGAACGACGGCGGCGACGGCGGCGACGGCGACACGGATGGCGAGGACGGGCATCGGCGGCGAAGGAGGCGCATGACGGCCGAGACACTGGGAGGCACGACCGCGGTCAGGACGCCGCTCAGGCGACGCGTGCCACTGGGGCCGAACGGTCCCCTGGGCATGCTCGTCGACCCGATGACCTGGCGGGCCGTCCCCTACCTGCTGGTGAGCATGTTCTACGGCCTCGCCTGCTTCGCGTTCCTCGCGGCCGTGATCCCGGCCTCCCTGGTGATGGTGATCGTGTGGATCGGGCTGCCGCTGCTCGCCCTGACCATGCTGGCCTGGCGGGGCGCCGCGATGCTGGAGCGCCGGTTCCTGCGGCTGGCCTTCGGCGTCGACATCCCCAGCCCGTACCGGCCCTCCGAGGGCGACAACCTGTTCCTGCGCTGGAAGGACATGTTCGTCGACCCCGCCACCTGGAAGGACCTGCTCTATCTCCTGCTGCTGCTGCCGATCGGGATCGCGGAGTTCACCGTCTCGGCGGTCCTGTGGATCCTCGGGCTGGGCCTGACGGTCGCGCCGCTGCCCCTGCTGCTGGCGGGGCAGCCGATGACGCCCATCGACGGGCTGCCGATCGACAGCGGGCCGAGGGTGCTGCTGTGCGCGCTGGTCGGGGCCGGCTTCCTCCTCGCGGCCCTCTACGCGACCCGGGGAATGGCCTGGCTGCACGGCATGCTCGGCGTCGCCCTGCTGGGGACGAGCGAGAAGAACCGGCTGGCCGCCCGCGCCGCCCACCTGCGGGCCAGCCGGGCCCGCGGGGTGGACGCGGCCGAGGCCGAGCGGCGCAGGATCGAACGGGACCTGCACGACGGCGCTCAGCAGCGGCTGCTGTCCGTGGCCATGGACCTGGGCCGGGCCCAGGCCAAGCTGGACTCCGACCCCGAGGTGGCCAGGGAGCTTCTGGCCCAGGCGCACCAGGGGACCAAGGCCGCCATCGCCGAGCTGCGCGACCTCGCCAGGGGCATCTACCCGGCGATCCTCACCGACAGGGGGCTGGGCGCGGCCCTGTCGTCGCTCGCCGCGCGCGCGCCCGTGCGGGTGGACCTGTCGGTGGAGGTCTCCCACCGGCCCCCGCCCGCGGTGGAGAGCATCGCGTACTTCGTCGTGGCCGAGTGTCTGAGCAACCTGGCCAAGCACTCCGAGGCCACCGAGGCGTTCATCCGGGTCAGCCGCCGGGAGCAGCGGGTGATCGTCGAGGTCTACGACAACGGGGTCGGCGCCGCCGTGCCGCGGCCGGGCAGCGGCCTCGCCGGGCTGGCCGACCGGGCGGCGACCATCGACGGCACCCTGACCGTCGACAGCCCCCTGGGCGGCCCCACGATGATCAGGGCGGAGTTGCCCTGCGAATGGTGAAGACGTGAGACCCATGCGGGTGGTGATCGCCGAAGACTCGGTGCTGTTGCGCGAGGGGCTGGCCAGGCTGCTCGCCGACGGGGGCATCGAGACCGTGGGGGTGGCGGGTGACGGCCCCGGTCTGGTGACGGTGGTCGACGAGCACGATCCGGACCTGGCCGTCGTCGACGTACGGATGCCGCCGACCCACACCGACGAGGGACTGCGTGCCGCCCTGGAGGCCAGGGCCCGGCGGCCCGGGCTGCCGATCCTCGTCCTGTCGCAGTACGTCGAGGAGCAGTACGCCACGGAGCTGATCGGCGGCGGCGCCGCGGCGGTCGGCTACCTGCTCAAGGAGCGGATAGCGGACGTGGCCGAGTTCCTCGACGCCGTACGCCGGGTGGCGGCCGGGGGGACGGTCATCGACCCCGAGGTGATCGGGCAGCTCCTGAGCCGCCAGCGCAGGGGCGATCCCCTGGAGTCCCTGACCGCCAGGGAGAGCGAGGTCCTGGCCCTGATGGCGGAGGGGCGCTCCAACACCGCGGTCGCCGGGCGGATGCTCGTCACCGAGGGGGCCGTGGAGAAGCACATCTCCAGCATTTTCGGCAAACTCGGGCTGGAGCCCGCCGCCGACGATCACCGCCGGGTCCTCGCCGTGCTGGCGTACCTGGGAAGGTGACGGCCTGGAGCCCCTGATTTTCCGGGGAGGTCCCGGGGTGCCGGTTCTCCCGCGGATGTCGCGCCCGGCGAGGCCGGGAGGGGCCCGGTGAGCACGATGTGTCCGGTCTGGAGAGGCAGGTCACCGGGGCGGGGGAATGTCTTGTGGCCTGGGATGGTTGGAGGATCTGGCACACTGGTAGCCGAACCGTAGCGGTTCCGGTTCCCGCCCGCGCGCACCCCGGTGTGCTCAGCGCGCAAGCCCCCACAGGCGAGAGACAGTGGCGACCCGGCGACCGCGTTTTGGAGAGGAAAAACGACATGAAGCCCGATATTCACCCGGAGTACAACGCCACTCAGGTGACCTGCACCTGTGGTAACTCCTTCACCACCCGCAGCACCGCCAAGAACGGCGTGATCCACGCCGACGTGTGCTCCGCCTGCCACCCCTTCTACACGGGCAAGCAGAAGATCCTGGACACCGGCGGCCGGGTGGCGCGCTTCGAGAAGCGCTTCGGCAAGAAGCCCGCGGGCCAGTAGCTCTCATCCCGGCGCCGGCTCGGAGAACCCCCTGCGGGGTGCCCGGGTCGGCGTTCGTGGTGATGAGGCAGGCTTACAAGGGCTTTCAAGGAAGGACGCACGGTGAACCTCGACGAGCTGCTCAGTGAGTACGCCGAGCTGGAACTCAAGCTCGCCGACCCCTCCGTGCACGCCGACCAGAAGCAGGCGCGCACCTTCGGCAGGCGCTACGCCGAGCTGACCCCGATCGTCACCACCTACCGCGAGCTGGAGGGCGTCCAGTCCGACCTCGGCACGGCGAGGGAGCTGGCGTCGGAGGACGAGGGGTTCGCCGAGGAGGCCAAGGAGCTGGAGGCCCGGGTTCCCAAGCTGGAGGACAAGCTCAGGCACCTGCTCGTCCCGCGCGATCCCAACGATGACAAGGACATCATCATGGAGATCAAGGCGGGCGAGGGCGGCGAGGAGTCCGCCCTGTTCGCCGGAGACCTCCTTCGGATGTATCTGCGGTACGCCGAGCGGATCGGCTGGAAGACCGAGATGATCGACGCCACTCACTCCGACCTCGGCGGTTACAAGGACGTCACGATCGCCCTGAAGGCCAGGGGCGACGAGGGCGTCTGGTCGAGGCTCAAGTTCGAGGGCGGCGTGCACCGCGTCCAGCGGGTCCCGGTCACCGAGTCCCAGGGGCGCATCCACACCAGTGCCGCCGGGGTGCTCGTCTACCCGGAGGCCGAGGATGTCGACGTCCAGATCGACCCGAACGATCTCCGCATCGACGTCTTCCGCTCCAGCGGTCCCGGCGGTCAGAGCGTCAACACCACCGACTCGGCCGTGCGGATCACGCACGTCCCGACAGGTGTCGTCGCCTCCTGCCAGAACGAGAAGAGCCAGCTCCAGAACAAGGAGTCGGCCATGCGCATCCTGCGGGCCCGCCTGCAGGCGATCGCCGAGGAGGAGGCCAACGCCGCCGCCATGGCCGAGCGCAAGTCCCAGATCCGCACGGTCGACCGCTCCGAGCGCATCCGCACCTACAACTTCCCCGAGAACCGCATCTCCGATCACCGTGTCGGTTTCAAGGCCTACAACCTCGACCAGGTGCTCGACGGAGATCTCACGGCCGTCATCCAGTCCCTGCTCGACGCCGAGATGGCGGAGAAGCTCGCCGCCCATTCATAGAACGCGCCCATGACCTTTCTGCTGGACGAGATCGCCCTCGCCACCGCCCGGCTCGCCGAGGCAGGTGTGCCGTCGCCGCGCACCGACGCCGAGGAGATCGCCGCGTGTGTGCACGGCGTGCGCCGCGGCGAGCTGCACATGGTGAAGGACTCCGACTTCGACGCCCTGTTCTGGGAGGGCGTCGCCCGCAGGGAGTCCCGCGAGCCGCTCCAGCACATCACCGGGCGGGCCTACTTCCGCTACCTGTCCCTGGAGGTCGGGCCCGGCGTGTTCGTCCCGCGTCCGGAGACCGAGATCGTGGCGGGCTGGGCGATCGACCGGCTGCGGGAGATGGACGTCGCCTCGCCCGTGGTCGTGGATCTCGGTACCGGCTCGGCCGCCATCGCGCTGTCGATCGCCCAGGAGGTCGCGCTGGCCACCGTGCACGCGGTCGAGGTCGATCCCGGCGCCTACACCTGGGCCAAGCGCAACATCATCGAGCACGGCCAGGGCCGCGTCCACCTGCACCCGGAGGATCTGGCCGACGCCCTCTCCGAGCTGGACGGCCAGGTCGACCTGGTGATCTCCAACCCGCCCTACATCCCGCCGGGCGCGATCCCCCGCGACCCCGAGGTCCGCGACTACGACCCGCACCGCGCGTTGTACGGGTCGGGCAGCGACGGCCTCGACGAGGTCAGGGCGGTCGAGAGGACCGCCAGGCGGCTGCTGCGGCCCGGAGGGTTCGTCGCCGTGGAGCACGCCGACCAGCAGGGCACCCCGGTCTATCTGATCTTCTCCGAGGAGAACGGCTGGCGCGACGTCCGCAGCCGCCAGGATCTGACACGCCGGGACCGCTTCGTCACAGCCAGATTCGGCCAGGAATAGGATGCACGCCGTGAGCCGACGTTATGACTGCATGAATGCCGAGCAGCGAGCCGCGGGCCTGATCGAGGCCGCGTCCGCCCTCCAGCGGGGGGAGCTCGTGGTGCTCCCGACCGACACCGTCTACGGTGTCGGCGCCGACGCCTTCACGCCCGCCGCGGTCACCGCCCTGCTGGAGGCCAAGGGGCGTGGCCGTGACATGCCGGTGCCCGTGCTGGTCGGGACCGTCCGGGCCGCCAACGCCCTGGTGGAGAACCTCGGCCCGTACGGCCAGGATCTCGTCGACGCCTTCTGGCCGGGCCCGCTCACGCTGATCTGCCGCGCGAACCGGTCGCTGTCGTGGGATCTCGGCGACGCCAAGGGCACCGTCGCCATCCGGATGCCGCTGCACGCGGTCGCCCTGGACCTGCTCAAGGAGACCGGCCCGCTGGCCGTCTCCAGCGCCAACCGCTCCGGTGCCCCCGCCGCCACCACCGCCGCCGACGCGGAGAAGCAGCTCGGTGACTCGGTGTCGGTCTATCTCGACGCGGGGCCGTGCGAGAGCGACGTCCCCTCGACGATCCTCGACCTGACCACCGCGGTGCCCAGGCTGCTGCGGCGCGGGGCGATCAGCGTGGAGAAGCTGCGCGGTGTGATCGGCTACGTCGCGACGGACACGGGCCCGGAGGCCGACAACTGACCAGCGCATGCACGGCATATGCCGTGATCCATGCCATCTGATTATCACCGTGACGCCGGGCTGTCTCCCCGGTACCTTGAAGTGGGCCGACACTTCCTGGGAGACGTCCATGGGCAAGTTCGAAGGAATGGACCCCAAGCTGGTCCGCGACCTGTTGTCCGAGGTGCAGCGGGCCGCCGAGCAGATGCGGAACGTCGAGGGCAAGGTCACCCAGCTGATGAGCGGGGCGGGCCTGTCCTCCCAGTCGACCCACAGACCCGTCCAGATCGCCGACGCGTGCGACGTGATGGTCCGTGACGTCTCCGCCCGCGTGGCGCTGCTGGAGAAGAAGGTCAACCAGAACGCGACGGCACCCCCCACCGAGCCGAAGGCCGGGGACACGAAGCCGGAGACGGGTTCCCAGGGCGAGGGAGCCAAGCCGGACACGGACTCTCAGAACGGCGCGAAGCCCGAGACGGGCTCGCAGAACGGTGCGAAGCCCGAGACCCCGAAGGCGGACGACCTCACTCCGGCCGTCGGGGCGGACGACAAGCCCCGCGTCGGCGACCAGTCGGCCGAGACCACGCAGCGCGACGATCCCAAGGACTCCTCGAAGCCCGAGACCAAGCCCGAGGTCAAGCCCGACGCCCCGAAGGGTGACGAGGCCAAGCCGGAGGCGGGTTCCAAGGGCGACGAGACCTCCCCGCGCGACGATCGGGACGATCGGAAGGAGACGCCGAAGCCCGAGGCGTCCGGAGCCGACGACCGGAAGCCGGAAACGGGTTCGAAAGCCGACGAGACCTCCCCTCGCGAGGGGGAGAAGGCCAAAGAGACCGCCAAGCCGACCGAGACCGCACCGCGCGAGGCTCCCAGGCCCGATCCCACGCCGGAGCCTCCGAGGGCCGAGGAGCCACGGCCCGAGCCCCCAAGAGCCGAGGAACCACGGCCTGAGGCTCCCAGGCCCGATCCCACGCCGGAGCCTCCGAGGGCCGAGGAACCACGGCCCGAGCCTCCCGGCCAGGACCCCGTGCCGGAGACCCCGCGGGGCGATTCCGTGCCCGAGCCTGAGGCTTACACCCCGGATTCCCAGCCCGTGCCGGACGCGCCGGGGGCCGAGGACACGCGGCCCGAGGCGCCCGCGCCGGATCGCGTCCCGGAGGTCCCGAACACCGAGGGCGCGCTCGTGCCGGGGACGCCGAACGCCGAGGGCGCACCCGGGCAGGATTCCCAGCCCGCGCCGGACGTCCCGAGGGCCGACGACGCGCGGCCGGAGACGCCGAGGGTCGAGGATCTGAAGCCCGCGGTCCCCGGACCGGGGGAGAACCCGCAGGGCGGGGGGCAGCCGGTCGACACCGCGCCGCGCGAGACGCCCGACGTCCCGCGTACGCCCGAGGCTCCCACCCCGGACACCACCCCCGCGCCCGGGACGCCGCAGGGGGACTCCACGCCCGCGCCGGAGCCGCCCAGGGCCGACGACACGCGGCCGGAGATCGTCAACGCGGACGACACGACGCCGCGCGGGCAGGATTCGACCGGCACCGCGCCCGTGAACGACTCCGACGCCAAGGGCGACACGGGTTCCAAGGGCGACGAGACGACCCCGCGCGGCGATTCCACGGGCAACGCGCCCGACGCCAAGGGCGACACCGGCTCCAAGGGCGACGAGACGACCCCGCGCGGGGATTCCATGGGCGACGCGCCCGCGAACGACCCCGACGCCAAGGGCGACGCCGGTTCGAAGGGCGACGAGCGCTCGCCCAGGCAGGAGGGCGGCTCGTCCGGCGGCGAGATCCTCGACACCCCCAGGAAGGATCACCCCGACGACATCGACCAGAGCGGCGACTCCAAGGCGAGGATCGTCGAGGTCGACGGCGTGAAGGTGCTCCAGATCCCGCTCGACGCGCCCACGGCGGCCGAGGTCGACGAGCTGCTGAAGAACATCGAGGACATCCCGCCCCTGGAGATGCCCACGATCGACGGCGTCTCCGGCACCGCGGGGCAGCCCGGCTGGGTCGAGCCGCACGGCCCGCTCGATTCCGCCAGGCCCGCGTACCCGCTCCTCGACACCGCCGGCCCGACCACGGACCAGACCGTCCAGCCGCCGGGCACCGGCGGCGACACCAGCCCTCAGTCCACCCAGTCCCCTCAGTCCACCGGTACGACCTCCGGCGAGCCCGCCGCGCCCCGGCCCGCCGATGTGACGCAGGGGGATCCCACTCCCCGGCCCGCCGGGACGGCCTCGGGTGAGCCCGCGATCCAGACGGCGGGCACGACCTCGGGTGAGGCGGCCACCCGGCCCGCCGGGGCGCCGGTGCCGTCCGTCGGCGACGCGGTCTCCGGTGAGGCGCGGGGCGCCGAGGGTGTCTCCGGGCAGGCGGCCGGGGCGGCTCCCGGGGGTGTGGCCGCGGAGCCGGCCGCGCAGGCGGACGGAGGTTCGGCCGCCCGGTGGGCGAACGACGGCAGTGACGTCGTCACCGCCGAGGCGAGGCCGCTCGACCTCGACGCGCTCAAGACGCTCGCCGACAACGCCCGCGAGATCGAACCGCTGGAGATGCCGGGTGTGAGCGTGCCCGACGGGGAGACGTGGGGGGAGGGCGCCTGGGTGCCCATGGACATCCGGCCCGACGGCCCGGCGGGCGACGTGGAGCCGGGCGACCCGCTGCGGCCGATCCCGCCCCCGGGCGGCGGCCGGTGACCGTCGTGGCGCGGGCGCGAGGCCGGACCTGCCGGAGACCGTGAGCGCCGGGAGCGCGAGGCGGTGGGGTACGAGGCAGTGAGCAAGTGAGCAGGAGGCAGGGAGCGTGTCAGCGAGGGTGAGGAGCCTGTGATGTTCGTGGATCCACCCGCACCGCAGCCGCTGCAGCCGGGGGAGACCCCTCCGGCCTCGGCCAACGCCGGTCTGCCGTCCCCGGACGCCGTCACGTCGTGGGAGTTCAACCCCGACTACCAGCGGCTGGTGATGATGTGGAGGCAGGTGCTCCCCGTGCTCGACACGCTGACCGCCAGCCTGGACAAGGCCTACCAGCTCGCCAGGAGCAGGGACGTCTGGGACGCCCCCGTCTCCGGCCGCTACGTCGAGGACATGACGGAGTGGCGCACCCGTCTGGGCCTCTACCGGCAGGCGATCCTGACGTCGATCAGCGACCAGGCGGCCGACACGCCGAGGTGGGTGCCGGTCAACGCCGGAGCCCCGCACGCGTTCTCGTGAGGCGGGTCTTTCCCCGGCGGCACTTCGCGACACGCCTTCCCGGGGCTGCGCGTCCCTGACGTGGGATAACCGGGGAGGGCGGGCTTACAGTGGGGGGTGAGTCGTCGTCTTCGGGGTGTGAGCCATGGGCGCAGAACCGTACTACGGGCCGGATTTCGGTCTCCTGCAGCGCGAGGACCCCGAGATCGCGAGCGTGCTTCTCGACGAGCTCGACCGGCTCCGCGGGGGCGTCCAGCTGATCGCGAGTGAGAACTTCGCCTCGCCCGCCGTGCTCGCCGCCCTCGGCTCGACGCTCACCAACAAGTACGCCGAGGGCTACCCCGGCAGGCGTTACTACGCCGGATGCGAGGTCGTCGACCGGGCCGAGCGGCTCGCGATCGACCGGGCCAAGCGGCTGTTCGGCGCCGAGCACGTCAACGTGCAGTCCCATTCCGGCGCCTCGGCGAACCTGGCGGCCTACGCGGCCCTGCTCCAGCCGGGCGACACCGTGCTGGCGATGGAGCTGTCGCACGGCGGCCACCTCACGCACGGCTCCAAGGTCAACTTCTCGGGACGCTGGTTCGACGTCGTGGCCTACGGCGTGCGCAGGGACACCGAGCTGATCGACTACGACGAGGTCAGGGAGCTGGCGCTGCGGCACCAGCCCAAGATGATCATCTGTGGCGCCACCGCGTACTCCCGGGAGATCGACTTCGCCGCCTTCCGGGGGATCGCCGACGAGGTGGGCGCCTGGCTGCTCGCCGACGTCGCGCACACCGTCGGCCTGATGGCCGGGCGGGCCCTGCCGTCCGCGGTGCCGTACGCGGACGTGGTGACCTTCACCACGCACAAGGCGCTACGCGGTCCGAGGGGCGGCGGGATCATGTGCACGGGGGAGCTGGGGCCCAGGATCGACCGGGCGGTCTTCCCGTTCTCGCAGGGCGGCCCGCTCATGCACGCGGTGGCGGCCAAGGCGGTGGCGTTCGGCGAGGCGCTGCGGCCGGAGTTCGCGGAGTACGCGCGCCGGGTGGTGGCCAACGCCCAGGTGCTGGCCGACGCGCTGGCCGCCGAGGGCATGCGGCCCGTCTCCGGGGGCACCGACAGCCATCTGGCGCTGATCGACCTGCGCGACGTCGGGATCTCCGGCGCGGTGGCCGAGCAGCGGTGCCAGGCGGCCGGGATCACGCTGAACCGCAACGCGATCCCGTACGACCCGGAGCCGCCCACGGTGACGTCCGGGATCCGGGTCGGCACCCCCTGCGTGACGACCCAGGGGATGGGGCCGGAGGAGATGAAGGAAGTGGCCTCGATGGTGGCACAGGTCATCCGCAACCCTGACGCGACGGGTGAGATACGGGAGCGCGTCGCGGTGCTGACGAGAACCCATCAGATATATCCCAGCGAACTATGAGCTGTTCTGTGTCGTTTTCCGGTCACAGGTGGCCGGACTATCCGCGAAACTAGGTTCCGTGCGCGAATACCTCCTCATGGCACTCGTCGCGGCCGCGGTGACGTACCTGCTGGTTCCGCTGGTCCGCGTTTTCGCCGTTCGCATCGGTGCCATGCCCGAGGTTCGCGATCGTGACGTTCACACCACGCCGACGCCCAGGCTCGGCGGCCTGGCGATGTACGGCGGTCTCGTCGCCGGTCTGCTGATCGCCGCCGAGCTGCCCTACGCGGGGAGCAAGCTGGCCGAGGGCCAGGGAAAGACCGTGATCGCGCTGATCGCCGCGGGTGGCCTGATCACGCTGACGGGCTTCCTGGACGACTGGCTGGGGATGGACGCCCTCGTCAAGCTCGCCGGGCAGATCGGCGCCGCGGGGGTGCTCGTCACCTTCGGTGTCAGCCTGCCGTGGCTCCCGCTGCCGACCGCGCTGGGCGGGCAGACCATCCTCGACTCGACGCTGAGCCCGCTGATCACGATCCTGATCGTGGTCGTCATGATCAACGCCGTCAACTTCGTCGACGGGCTCGACGGGCTGGCCGCGGGGATCGTCGGCATCGCCGCCATGGCCACGTGGACGTACTCGGTGGCCCTGTCCAAGGACTACGGCGATACCAGCATCAACGCGACGGCGGCCATCGCCTCGGTGCTCATCGGGGTCTGCCTGGGCTTCCTGCCGCACAACTTCCACCCGGCGAAGATCTTCATGGGCGACACGGGGGCGATGCTGATCGGCCTGGTCCTCGCCTCCACGATGATCCTGGTCACGCCGCTCGACTCCAGCAGCATCAACCGCTTCCCGGTCATCCTTCCCCTCCTCGTGCCGGTCGCGATCCTGGTGCTCCCGCTGCTGGATCTGATCATGGCGGTGATCCGGCGCACGTCCAACGGCCTGTCGCCGTTCTCACCCGACCGGGGCCATCTGCACCATCGGCTGCTGGACATCGGCCACTCGCACCGCCGCAGCGTCATGATCATGTACGCGTGGACCTTCCTGTTCGCCTTCGCGGTCGTGGCGCTGTCCATCGAGGGCGTCCCGCTCATCCTGTTCCCGCTGACCGTGCTGCTCGCCATCGGCGTGCTGGTGATGATGGCGCTGCCCCGCTGGCGCGCCCGCCGCGACCTCGGCGGGGCCGAGGGGCGTGGCGGGCTCGATCCCGCCGCTCCCACGGATCCCGCGGGCCCCGCGGAGGGGCCGGGGCGGCAGGCGCGCCCCGGCGAGCAGCCGCCGGGCCGGGTCAGGCCCCATCCGTACCCCTCGGAGGCGCCGGGGGCCCGTCCGGGCGGCGACGACACGACCATCCTGCCGGTGCGGCCCGACCTGTCACTCAGCGCTCCCCGGCAGGGTTTCTCAAACCCTGAGACGCCGCTTTGAGCGGCTTTACCCGGCTCCTTGATCGTTCACTTGAAACGGCAGGTAAAGGCGCTCTTCGTTGAGCTTGTGATAGCTTTCACTAGCAGATGGTGAACCTGCTTAGACCTGCAAGGTAGCAATCGCTCGCTTGATAACAGTCACTTGGAGTGCCGATGCTGGCCAACGACGCGCGCCTTCTGAAGGGGGCTGCGATACCCACGGTGCTGGTGGGACTGATCGTGATCCTCGTCGCGGCGCTGTTGGCCGGAGCCAAGGGGGCGCTCGGAGCCGCGATCGGCACCGTGGTCGTCGGTGTCTTCTTCACCCTCGGCATCGTGGCCGTCTCGTACGCGAGCCGTGTGTCGCCCATGATGATGATGACCGCCGCGGTGCTGAGCTACGCGGTGAAGATTCTCGTGATCATGGCTCTGCTCAAGACCTTCGAGGACGCCACCGCGTTCGAGCCCAAGGCCTTCGGGTGGGCGGCCATCGCGTGCACGATCGCCTGGACGGTCGGCGAGATGCGCGGCTTCATGAAACTCAAAATGCTCTACGTCGACCCCGACGCCCGGATTCCAGGTCAGGGCGATTCGCGATGAGGCGTATGATCTCGCTGGCGGTTCGGGCCCTGCCCGATATGACTAGTCCTCACCGCGACTGCTATCGTCATGCCCGCGATGAGCGAAAAGAAAATCCGGCCCGAAGACGACGGCCGCGACTTCGCCAGCGCCGCCTGGTCGATTCCCAGCTATCTCCTCTCCGGGATGATCCTGTACGGCGGTGCGGGCTGGTTGCTGTCCAAGTGGACTGGCGTGGTCGCCTTCACCCCGATCGGATTGATCCTCGGGGTCGCTCTATCCGTCTACTTGGTCTACCGGAAGTACGGTCGCTAGCCTCCGGCGGCGGTCGCTTCGCTGACGAAGCCATTTCGATCAACTACCACGCTGAAGGGAACGCCGCGTGAGCACGCTGACGCTCCTCGCTCCCGGGGACGAGTTCACGCCTCCGGGACTCGAACTCTTCGACGCCGTCCCGATCGTCTCGGGCGTCGCCTGGTTCACGAAGCCGGTGCTGCTGGCCCTGTTGAGCACGGTCATTGTCATCGGCTTCTGCTGGTCGGCCTTCGGCAACCCGAAGCTGGTGCCTCGGGGCGTGCAGAACGTCGGCGAGATGGGTTACATGTTCGTCCGCGACCAGGTCGCCCGGCCGTTCCTCGGTAAGGACGCCGACCGGTGGATGGGCCTGCTGCTCAGCATGTTCTTCCTGGTCTGGGTCTGGAACCTGATGGGCGTCGTGCCCTTCCTGCAGTTCCCGGTGGCCTCGCACATCGCCTTCCCGATCGTGCTGGCCCTCAGTGTCTACGTCCTGAAGATCTACCTGGGCGTCAAGCACCAGGGCGCGATCGGCTACTTCAAGAACATGATGTTCCCCCCGGGGTTGCCCAAGCCGATCTACGTGCTGCTGGCCCCGATCGAGCTTCTCTCCAACATGATCATCGCGCCCTTCACCCACGCGGTGCGACTGTTCGCCAACATGTTCGCCGGCCACATCATCCTGGCCTTCTTCAGCCTCGTCGGCTTCTGGTTCCTCTTCGAGAAGCTCACCCCGCTGGGCGCTCCGCTCGGCGTGATCGGTGTGATCATGACGATCGCGATGACGGGCTTCGAGATGTTCATCCAGTTCCTGCAGGCGTTCCTCTTCGCGATGCTCGCCGCGATGTACATCGGCAACTCGCTCCACGCCGAACACTAGACACACAGACCTCCCTCGAATATCCAGACCGGTGACCTTTCACCGGCCGACCTGTAAAGGAAACACAACACCATGGCAATGGGAATCCTCGCTGAGGTCACCGGCTCCCTCGGTTCCATTGGTTACGGCCTCGCCGCGATCGGCCCCGGCATCGGCGTCGGCATCATCTTCGGTCAGGGTGTGCAGGCCATCGCCCGCCAGCCCGAGGCCTACGGCCTGATCCGCCAGAACATGCTGCTCGGCTTCGTCCTCACCGAGGCGCTGGCCCTCATCGGCCTTGTCGCGCCGTTCATGTTCGGTCAGTAAGACGCAGGAAAACCTCTGACGGAAGGCTGCACAAATGATTCAGGCAGCTTCGCTCCTGGCGGCGGAGGAGGGGGCTAATCCCCTCCTCCCGCACACCTACGAGCTTGTCGTCGGCGGCTTCGCCTTCTTCGTCGTCCTTTTCGTCGTCGGTAAGATCCTCACCCCGCGCATCCAGAAGACCCTGGTCGAGCGGACCGATGCGATCGAAGGCGGCATCAAGCGAGCCGAGGACGCGCAGGCCGAGGCCCAGGCGCTGCTCAAGCAGTACAAGGACCAGCTCGCCGAGGCCCGTCACGAAGCCTCACGGCTGCGTGAGGAGGCTCGCGAGCAGGGCGCGCAGATCAAGGCCGAACTCCGCGAGGAGGCTCAGGCCGAGGCCCGCCGCCTGGTCGAGGCCGCCCACCTGCAGATCGAGGCCGACCGCCAGCAGGCGTTCGCCCAGCTCCGTACGGAGCTCGGCCGCCTGTCGATCGAGCTGGCCGGTCGCATCGTCGGCGAGTCCCTGGAAGACGAGACGCGCCAGCGCCGTACCGTCGACAGGTTCCTTGAGGAACTCGAGTCGAGCAGCGCGGCGGTCCGCTGATGACGCGGCGAACCAGGCGTGACGCGCGAGTGTCGGTGAACGGCCGATGAGGGGCCTGAGCAGGACCTCGCTGGCCGAGGTCGAAGAGCGCTTCAACGCCGTCGCGGGAAGCGCGGACCTCGGCACGCTGGCCGAGGAGCTTTTCTCGGTCGCCGACCTGCTGGATCGCGAACACGGGCTCCGCCGCAACCTCTCCGACCCCGCCCGCCCCGCGGCCCAGAAGGCGCAGGTCGTACGGGTGCTGCTGGAGGGCAAGGTCAGCGACGCCGCACTGGAGACGGTCGCCGCGGCCGTGTCCGCGAAGTGGGCGCGCTCGCGTGACCTGGCCGACGCCCTGGAGCGCCTCGGCGTCATCGCGGCCGCGGCCGAGGCCGAGGCACAGGGCAGGCTCGACGACGTCGAGGACGAGCTTTTCCGGTTCGGGCGCATCGTCGCCTCGAACCTGGAGCTTTACCGGACCTTGACGGCGCCGGCGGCACCCGAGCAGGCCAAGCGGGAGCTTCTGAACTCCCTCCTGGCCGAGAAGGTCGCCCCCACCACCCTGCGCCTGGTCACGCAACCCGTGCTGCATCCGCGAGGACGTAGCCTGGAGAGCGGGCTTGAGGAGTTCGGCAAGCTGGTCGCCGCCCAGCGGCAGCGCCTCGTCGCGGTGGTGCGCAGCGCCGTCGCGCTCTCAGAGGGGCAGAAGCAGCGTCTCGCCACGTGGCTGCGCACCTCGTACGGCCGCGACGTTCATCTGAACGTCGAGGTGGATCCGCGGGTGCTGGGAGGGTTCTCGGTTCGCATCGGGGACGATCTCATCGACACCACCATCGCGGGACGAATCGAAGAAGTCCGCCGCCGGTTGGCCGGCTAGGCGAATAGGGAGACTGAAGAGAGATGGCGGAGCTTACGATCCGGCCGGACGAGATCCGGGACGCACTTGAGCGCTTCGTCCAGGCGTACGAGCCGGAAGGTGCCGCGCGCGAGGAGATCGGGACCGTCGTCGACTGCGGCGACGGTATCGCCCATGTCTCCGGCCTTCCCTCGGCGATGGCGAACGAACTGCTTGAGTTCGAGGACGGCACGCGTGGCCTGGCACTGAACCTGGACGTCCGGGAGATCGGTGTCGTTGTTCTGGGCGACTTCAGCAAGATCGAGGAGGGCCAGTCGGTCCGCCGGACGGGCGAGGTCCTGTCCGTGCCGGTCGGCGACGGCTTCCTCGGCCGAGTGGTCGACCCGCTGGGCGTCCCCCTGGACGGCAAGGGCGCCATCGAGTCCGAGAGCCTCCGCGCCCTCGAACTCCAGGCCCCCTCGGTGGTCCAGCGCCAGCCGGTGAAGGAGCCGCTGCAGACCGGTCTCAAGGCGGTCGACGCCATGACGCCGATCGGCCGTGGCCAGCGCCAGCTGATCATCGGTGACCGTGGCACGGGCAAGACCGCCGTCGCCGTGGACACCATCCTCAACCAGCGGGAGAACTGGCTCTCCGGCGACCCCGACAAGCAGGTTCTCTGCGTCTACGTCGCGGTCGGCCAGAAGGGCTCCACGATCGCCCAGGTCAAGGGCCGCCTCGAGGAGGCGGGCGCGATGGAGTACACCACCATCGTCGCCGCTCCGGCGTCCGACCCGGCCGGTTACAAGTACCTCGCGCCCTACACCGGCTCGGCCATCGGCCAGCACTGGATGTACCAGGGCAAGCACGTCCTCATCGTCTTCGACGACCTGACCAAGCAGGCCGACGCCTACCGCGCCGTCTCCCTGCTGCTGCGCCGCCCGCCGGGCCGCGAGGCCTTCCCTGGCGACGTCTTCTACTTGCACTCCCGCCTCCTTGAGCGTTGCGCGAAGCTGTCCAAGGACATGGGTTCCGGCTCGATGACCGGTCTGCCGATCATCGAGACGAAGGGCAACGACGTCTCGGCGTTCATCCCCACCAACGTCATCTCCATCACCGACGGCCAGTGCTTCCTCGAGACCGACCTGTTCAACGCGGGTGTGCGTCCGGCCATCAACGTCGGTGTCTCCGTCTCCCGAGTCGGCGGCTCCGCGCAGATCAAGGCGATGAAGAAGGTCGCCGGCACGCTGCGCCTGTCGCTGTCGCAGTTCCGTGACCTGGAGGCGTTCGCCTCCTTCGCCTCCGACCTGGACGCGGCCTCCCGTGCCCAGCTGGAGCGCGGCCAGCGCCTGGTCGAGCTGCTCAAGCAGGCCCAGTACAGCCCGTTCCCGGTCGAGAAGCAGGTCGTCTCGGTCTGGGCCGGCACCACGGGCCAGCTCGACGACGTCCCGGTCGAGGACATCCGCCGCTTCGAGACGGAGTTCCTCGACTACCTGGGCCGCAACCACAAGGGCATCTTCGACGGCATCCGCGAGACCCGCGACCTGCCGGACGACACGGTGACCGCCCTCAAGGACGCCATCACCGAGTTCAAGAAGAGCTTCGAGACCTCCTCCGGTGAATACCTGGTCAACGACGAGCCGGTCGCCGCGCTCGGCGAGGGCGAGGTCGGCCAGGAGAAGATCACGAAGCAAGTCCGCACGGCAGAGAAGAAGTAGCCGATGGGTGCCCAGCTAAGACTGCTGCGGCGGCGGATCAAGTCGGTCAAGTCCACGGCGAAGATCACCCGCGCCCAGGAGCTCATCGCCTCGTCGCGCATCGTCAAGGCGCAGCAGCGGATGCAGGCCGCGGTGCCGTACGAGCGCGAGATCACTCGCGCCGTCACGGGCGTGGTCAGCAACACCTCCACCACCGACCACCCGCTGACGGTGGCCAAGGAGCAGCCCACCAGGGCCGCCGTCCTGATCGTCACCAGCGACAGCGGTTTCTGCGGCGGCTTCAACGCCAACATCCTGCGTGAGGCGGAGGCGCTCGGCAACCTGCTCCGGGGCAGGGGCGTCGAGCCCGTGCCCTTCGTGACGGGCCGCAAGGGCGTCGCCTGGCACACCTTCCGCCACCGTGAGATGGGCGGGCAGTGGACGGGGTTCTCCCGTAAGCCCGCCTACTCCGACGCCAAGAAGATCGCCGGCGCCCTGATCGAGGCCTTCTCGGCCGAGGAGGGGCTCGACGAGATCCACATCGTCTCCACCGAGTTCGTCTCGATGCTGACGCAGGAGGTCGTGGTCAAGCGGATCCTTCCGCTGGTGGTCGAGGAGACCACGGAGCAGCCCGACACGCCGCTGCCGTACTTCGAGTTCGAGCCCACCGCGGGCGAGGTCCTCGACACGCTGCTGCCGCGCTACGTGGAGTCGCGCATCTTCACCGCGCTGCTCCAGTCGGCGGCCTCAGAGGAAGCCTCGCGCCGCCGGGCCATGAAGTCGGCCACCGACAACGCCAACGAGCTCATCCGCGTGTTCACCCAGCGGATGAACCAGGTCCGCCAGGCCGAGATCACCCAGGAAATCAGCGAGATCGTCGGTGGCGCGAACGCGCTGGCCGACTCCGCAGCGGGGAAAGAGTGAAATGACTGCACAGACTGTTGAGACCGGCGTGGGCCGCGTCGCGCGGGTCACCGGTCCCGTCGTCGACGTGGAGTTCCCCGTCGAGGCGATGCCCGAGATCTACAATGCCCTCAAGGTCGACGTCGAGCTTCAGGGCGAGGCCAAGGTCCTGACCCTGGAGGTCGCCCAGCACCTGGGTGACAACCTCGTTCGCGCCATCTCCATGCAGCCCACCGACGGCCTCACCCGTGGCGCCCCGGTGACCGACACCGGCGCGGCCATCTCGGTCCCCGTCGGCGACGTCGTCAAGGGCCACGTGTGGAGCACCCTCGGTGAGTCGCTGGACGTCGAGACCTCGTCGCTCCAGATCAACGAGCGCTGGGGCATCCACCGCCCGTCGCCCGCCTTCGACACGCTCGAGTCGCGCACCGAGATGCTGACCACCGGCATCAAGGTCATCGACCTGCTCACCCCGTACGTGCAGGGCGGCAAGATCGGCCTGTTCGGCGGCGCGGGCGTGGGCAAGACCGTTCTGATCCAGGAGATGATCCGCCGGGTCGCCCGCAACTTCGGTGGCACCTCGGTGTTCGCCGGGGTCGGCGAGCGCACCCGTGAGGGCAACGACCTCTGGCTGGAGATGGAGGAGGCGAACGTCCTCAAGGACACCGCCCTCGTCTTCGGCCAGATGGACGAGCCCCCGGGCACCCGTCTTCGCGTCGCGCTCTCCGCCCTGACCATGGCGGAGTACTTCCGTGACGTCCAGAAGCAGGACGTGCTGCTGTTCATCGACAACATCTTCCGGTTCACCCAGGCCGGTTCCGAGGTGTCCACCCTGCTCGGCCGCATGCCGTCCGCGGTGGGTTACCAGCCGACCCTGGCCGACGAGATGGGTGTCCTTCAGGAGCGCATCACCTCGACCCGCGGTCACTCGATCACCTCCATGCAGGCGATCTACGTCCCCGCGGACGACATCACCGACCCGGCCCCGCACAACGCGTTCGCGCACCTCGACGCGCAGACCGTTCTCTCGCGGCCGATCTCGGAGAAGGGCATCTACCCCGCGGTGGACCCGCTCGACTCCACCTCGCGGATCCTCGACCCGCTGATCGTCGGCGAGGAGCACTACCGCGTGGCCCAGGAGACGAAGCGGATCCTGCAGAAGTACAAGGAACTGCAGGACATCATCGCGATCCTCGGTATCGACGAGCTCTCGGAAGAGGACAAGGTCACCGTCAACCGGGCCCGTCGCATCGAGCGCTTCCTGTCCCACCCGATGTACGCCGCCGAGGCGTTCACCGGTCAGCCCGGTGAGAACGTCCCGCTGGACGAGACCATCGCCTCGTTCAAGGGCCTGTGCGCCGGCGACTACGACCACCTGCCCGAGCAGGCGTTCTTCATGGTCGGCGGCATCGACCAGGCCGTGGCCAAGGCCAAGGAACTCGCCCGCTAGTCGCCTTCGGCGCCGGTACGGTCCAACGGCCGTGCCGGCGCCTGGTTCGATAAGGAACTGGAGAGAAAGTGGCGAAGCTGCGAGTAGGCGTCGTCTCCCCGGAGCGCGAGATCTGGTCCGGTGAGGCCGACATGGTGATTGCCAAGACCGTCGACGGCGAGATCGGTATCATGCCTAAGCACGCACCCGTGCTCGGCGTTCTCGTCGAGGGCGGCCTGCTGAAGATCAAGCGAGGCAACGGCGAAGCCGACCTCGTCGCCGCCGTCCACGGAGGTTTCCTCTCGGTGGCCGACGACGAGGTGTCGATTCTGGCCGAGCTGGCCGAGCTGGGTTCCGAGGTCGACGTCGCACGGGCGAAGACCGCGCTGGAGCGGGCTCAGGCTTCGGTCGAGGCCAACCAGGAAGACGCGGACGCGGCCGCCGAGGCCAAGCGTGCCAAGGCCCGGTTGCGCGCGGCCGGGGAAGAAGTCGGATAAATTCTGCTTCTTAGGCTGTACGCGCTTTTGGGGGGCGAGCAGACATGGTGGTGGATGTTCTCATCGTGCTGGGGCTGCTCGTCGCCCTCCTGGGAATCAGGGTTCTGGCACTGACCCGCTCCCGGGGATCGGTGCTGTGTTGCCTGCGCTCCCTGTCGAAGGAGCGAGGCTGGCGGGTCGGTGTGGCCCGCTACGCCGACGGCCACCTCAACTGGATCCCGCTCATAGGTCTGCTCCCAAGGCCGCGCCACGTCATCGTGAGGCGCGGCCTTGTCGTTTCCGGGCGTCGCAAGGTCGGGTCCGGTGAGTTCTTCGGGTTCATCGAGGGCGTGACGGCGCTGGAGTGCCGCAACGGGCAGGACGCCTTCGAGCTCGCCATGGGTTATCGCGCCCTGACCGGTTTCGTCGCCTGGCTGGAGTCGGCCCCGCCCAGCGCCTACCTCGACGTCGCCTGAGCCCTCCCCGCCTGGCTGGAGTAGGCCATGTCCAGGGCCTACCTCGACGTCGCCTGACCCTCCCTCATCTCCTCAGCGGGTGCCGCCGGGCTTCCAGAGGATCTCGTCGCCGTCCGCGGCCACCCGGCAGAGGATGAACATCAGGTCGCTCAGCCGGTTGAGATATCTCGCGGTCAGCGGGTTGACGTCGTCGTGGGCCTCCAGTGCCGACCAGACGGTCCGCTCGGCCCGCCGGACCACGGTCCTGGCGGCGTGGAGCCAGGCCACGGCCGGGGTGCCGCCGGGCAGGATGAAGCTGCGCAGCGGCGTGAGGCGCTCGTTGAACTCGTCGCAGCGCGCCTCCAGCCAGTCGACGTAGGAGGGCTCGACCCGCAGCGGCGGGAACTCGGGGTTGTCCACGACCGGGGCGCACAGGTCGGCTCCGACGTCGAACAGCTCGTTCTGGATCCGGGTGAGGACGGCGGTGACGTCCTCCTCCAGGGTCCCCGCGGCGAGGGCGACGCCGATCGCCGCGTTGGCCTCCTCGACGTCCGCGTAGGCGGCCAGGCGAGGATCGGTCTTGCGGGTGCGGCTCATGTCGCCGAGCGCGGTCGTGCCGTCGTCTCCGGTACGGGTGTAGATCTTCGAGAGCACCACCGGTTTGTCTCTGTCAGCTCGCGTCATGTGGCTCAGAGTATCGGCACAAAAAACTCTCCTGATGAACCTGATAGCGGACAATATGATTTGTCGATGGTTTCTGGTTTCTACCTGCGATTCCCTCACATTTCCCACGAAACGCTGACCTTCGTCGCCGACGACGACGTCTGGGCGGCCCCGGCGGACGGCGGCCGGGCATGGCGTCTCTCCTCGGATCGGGCCCCCGCGAGCCACCCTCGCCTCTCGCCCGGCGGTACCAAGGTCGCCTGGACGAGCGTCCGCGACGGCGCTCCCGAGGTCTACCTGGCAGATCTGGAATCCGGTTCGACGGAGCGGCTGACCTACTGGGGAGACGCGCGGACGCGCACGCGCGGCTGGACGCCGGACGGCGAGGTCCTCGCGATCAGCGCGACCGGCCAGCCGTCCCTCTCGCAGACCTGGGCCTACGCGCTCGGTGAGGGACGCGTCGAGCGGTTGCCGTACGGCCCGGTCAACGACCTGTCGGTCACCGAGGACGCGGTGGCGCTGCTCACCGGGGGGCTTCCCCGCGACCCGGCGACCTGGAAGCGTTACCGGGGCGGCACGGCGGGCCGCCTGTGGGTGCGGCGCGGTGACGACGACTTCACCCGGATCCTGGCCGACCTGAACGGCCACCTGACCACTCCGATGCTCGTCGGGGGGCGGCTCGTCTTCATCTCCGACCACGAGGGCGTCGGCAACCTCTACTCCTGCGAGCCGGACGGTGGCGGCCTGCGCCGCCACACCGACCACGAGGTCTTCTACGCCCGGCACGCCACCACCGACGGGACCCGGATCGTCTACCAGAACGCCGGGGACCTCTATCTGCTGGACGGTCTGGACGCCGAGGCCCGCAAACTCGACGTCACCCTCGGCTCCCCGCTGCGCGGGCGGCAGCCGTACCAGGTCAACGCGGGCAGGCGGCTGCACGACCTGGCCGTGGACGCGACCGGGCGCGCCAGCGCGGTGGAGGTCCAGGGGTCGGTGCACTGGGTGACCCACAGGGACGGCCCGGCGCGGCAGCTCAGCGACGGCCTGTCGGCGGGGCGGCCCCGTATCCTCGGGGCCGACCACGTGGTGTGGGTCTTCGACGACGGCGAGACGCAGGGGCTGGAGATCGCCCCCGCGGGGGGCGGGGAGGTCCGCAGGATCGCCGCGGGCGCGCTGGGCGAGGTCGGTGACCTGGCCGTCGCGCCCGACGGGAACACGATCGCGGTGACCGCCAGGGACGGGCGGCTGCTCCTGGCCGACGTGGCCTCGGGCGAGGTCGTGGAGCTGGTCAGGGCACAGGGGGAGATCCAGGGCCTCGCCTGGTCGCCCGACTCGGCCTGGCTGGCCTGGTCGCACCCGGACGGCCCGCAGCTGCGCAGGATCAGGCTGGCCAGGGTGGCGGACCGGGTCGTGACCGACGTCACCGACGGCCGGTTCGTGGACGTCTCGCCCGCGTTCGCGGGGGAGTATCTGGCGTTCCTGTCGCGGCGCGGCTTCGACCCGGTCTACGACGCGCACTCCTTCGACATGTCCTTCCCCTTCGGCTACCGGCCCTACCTGGTGCCGCTGTCCGCGTCCACGCCGTCCCCGTTCGCGCCCAGCTCCGCGGGGCGGGCCGCCGACTCAGGCTCCGGTTCCGGCGACGACGACGAGAAGGACGACGGCGCGATCACGGTGGACCTGGAGAGCATCGCCGCCAGGGTCGTGCGGGTGCCGGTGCCCGAGGGCCGCTACTCGGACCTGCGGGCGGTCAAGGGCGGGTTCGTCTGGCTGCGGGAGCCGCTGGCGGGGGAGCTCGGCGAGGACAGGGACGAGGTGGGGGGCGAGGCGCCCCGCCCGGCGCTGGACCGCTACGACCTGGTCAAGCGCAAGTGGGAGGAAGTGGTCGACAAGCTCGACTGGTACCGGGTGAGCGGTGACGGCACGCAGCTCGTCGTCAGCGACAAGGGCACGCTCACGGTCCGTCCCGCCGTGGGCAAGCCGGGCGGCAAGAACGGCGACGACGCGACCGTCGACCTGTCCAGGATCCGGATCACCGCCGACCCCCGGGCGCTGCGGCGGCACGCCTACGCCCAGGCGGGCCGCCGGATGCGCGCCGACTTCTGGGTCGAGGACATGGCCGACGTCGAGTGGGAGACCGTGCTGGAGGAGTACCGGCCGCTGGTGGACCGGGTCGCCACCGCCGACGACTTCGCCGACCTGCTCTGGGAGGTCATGGGGGAGCTGGGCAGCTCGCACGCCTATGTCGACGCCGCTCCCTGGGGCTATCCGGCCGCCGAGCCGGTCGGGCTGCTCGGCGCCGACCTGTCCAGGGGCGAGGACGGCCGCTGGCTGGTGGACCGGGTGCTGCCCGCCGAGTCCTCCGACGTGCACGCCCGCTCGCCGCTGGCCGGTCCCGGGGCGGGCGTCCAGCCGGGGGAGGCGCTGCTCGCGGTCGACGGCCGCCCGGTGCCGCCCGAGGGGCCCGCGCGGTTGCTGGTCGGCGCCGCCGACAAGCCGGTCGAGCTGACCCTGGGCGGTGGCCGGCGGGTGGTCGTCACGCCGCTCCGCGACGACCGGCGCCTGCGCTACCAGCACTGGGTGGCCGGATGCCGGGCGCGAGTCAGGGAGCTCGGCGGCGGACGCCTCGGCTACCTGCACATCCCGGACATGGTGGCCGAGGGCTGGGCGCAGTTCCACCGCGACCTGCGCAGGGAGATGACCTTCGAGGGACTCGTGGTGGACGTACGGGGAAATCGAGGCGGTCACACCTCCGAGCTGGTCATCGAGAAGCTGATCCGCCGGGTCATCGCCTGGGACCTGCCCAGGGGCATGACGCCGATCACCTACCCCGAGGACGCGCCGCGCGGCCCGCTGGTCGCGATCACCAACCAGAACGCCGGATCCGACGGCGACATCGTCACCGCGGCCTTCAAGATCCACAAGCTCGGGCCGGTGGTGGGCACCCGGACCTGGGGTGGTGTCATCGGCATCGAGGATCCCCACCGCCTGGTCGACGGCTCGCACATCACCGTGCCCAAGTACTCCTTCTGGTTCGAGGATCTGGGCTGGGGCGTGGAGAACTACGGCGTCGATCCGGATGTCGAGGTCGACATCGCCCCCGGCGACTGGGCGGAGGGGAGGGACCCGCAGATCGAGGAGGCGGTACGGCTCGCGCTGGCCGCGCTGGACGAGCGGCCGGCGGCGACCCCGCCCGACCCCGCCACCAGGCCGTCCCGCCAGCGTCCCGAGCTGCCGCCTCGCCCGTAGTTGACATTTGTCATCCAAAAGTTCTTAAAGATCAATATTTTTCCGGTGATATCGGCGACTACCTGCTCAAACGCGGGAAGACGACGATTGTCGCCATGAGAACACCACAGGTGACGGAACCGCCCGGCGTCGCTACCGCCGGCCTCGACAACGTGATCGAGGTCGGCGGGCTCCGGCAGGCGTACGGCGACTTCGAGGCGGTGCGCGGAGTCTCCTTCGCCGTCCCGAGGGGCGAGCTGTTCGCCCTGCTCGGCACGAACGGCGCGGGCAAGACCACCACCGTGGAGGTCCTGGAGGGTTTCAGGGCCCCCACCGGCGGCAGTGTCCGCGTGCTCGGGCTCGACCCGGTCAGGCAACGCCGGAAGTTGCGGCCCCGTGTGGGGATCATGTTGCAGGAGGGCGGTTTCCTCGGTGACCTCACGGTCGCCGAGACCGTCGGCCTGTGGAAGGGGCTGAGCCAGGACGCGGGCGTGGGCCGCGCGGACACGCCCGCGAAACCCTCCGGGGCGCTCAACCTCCTCGGCCGTTACCGGGAAACGGATCCGGGGACCATGGACGCGCTGGAGGCGGCGGGGCTGGGGAGGAAGGCCAGGACCAGGGTGCGGCAGCTCTCCGGCGGCCAGCGGCGCAGGCTCGACCTCGCGCTGGCGGTGATCTCCCGGCCGGAGGTGCTCTTCCTGGACGAGCCGACCACCGGCATGGACCCCGAGGCGCGTCGCGCCACCTGGAAGGTGATCGAGGACCTGCGGGCGGGGGGCACCACGGTGCTGCTCACCACCCACTACCTGGAGGAGGCCGAGCGCCTCGCCAACCGGCTGGCCATCATGCACGAGGGCAGGATCCACCTCCAGGGCACCGTCGAGGAGGTGGTCGCCGGGTCGGGCGACCGGATCTCCTTCCGCCTCTCGGGCATCTCCTGGGCCTTCGGCGATCTTCCCTCGCTGGACGGCGTGGCCCCCGTGCTGACCTACGGCGGCGACACGGAGGTCGCCTACACCCTGACCGGCGCACGGGCCGAGGCCCGCGCGCACACGGCGGTCCGGCAGCTCCTGGACTGGGCCGACGCGCGGGGCGAGACCCTGGAACGGCTGGCCGTACGCAGGGGAACCCTGGAGGACGCCTTCATGCGCGTGGCCGGGGAGGCGTTGCAGGACGGGGCGGAGACCGGGGCGGGCAAAGCGGTCCGGGGGACCGGCGACGGGTCGGCGGCCACGCGGCCGGCGAGAAGGGGCAAATGATCATGAGAACCGACGTGCTGCACGCGATGAGGCTCGCGAGGATCGACCTGACCCTGGTGGGCAGGAACACCACGGTCCTGTTCAACGTGCTCCTGCTGCCGCTCCTGATGGCCTGGGTGTACACCCAGGCCGTCGGCGCCGAGAAGATCGACGGCGTGGCCGGGAAACTCTTCGTCCTGGCCGGGTTGCCGGGGTTGATGCTGGTGTTCGCGGTCTTCGTCAACCTGGTGAACTCCTTCACCGCCCGGCGTGAGGAACTGGTGCTCAAGCGGTTGCGCGCGGGCCAGCCATCGGGCCCGGCGATCCTCGCCGGCAGCGCCCTCGGGGCGCTCGTGCTCTATCTCGCCCAGGTGGCGCTCCTGGCCGTCTGGATGCGGCGCTCCGAGGGGGTCGCGGTGGCCAACGTGCCGATGCTCGTGACCGTCGCGGTCCTGGGGGTCGCACTGTTCTGCCTGCTCGCCGCCGCCTTCTCCGGCCTCACCCCGAACGCCGAGCTCGCCCAGGTCACGGTGCTGCCGGTGCTCCTGCTCGTGCTGGTCGGCGCCCCGATCGCCTTCCCCGCCGACACGCTGCCCGGGGTGCTGGGCGACGTCTCCGCCCTGCTCCCCGCGACCCCGGTCGTGGAGATCGCGCGCACCGCCTTCCTGGGGGGAGATCATGTCTCCGGCGGCGGGGAGGCGCTGAGCATGGGCGGGCAGTGGCTGGCCGCGCTGCCCTCCTTCGCGATCCTGCTCGTCTGGATCGCGGTGGCCGCGCTGCTGGCCCGGTGGCTGTTCCGCTGGGAACCCCGGCACAGCTAACGTTCATCACGAAATGTCACTTGATATCGGTGAAAAAGGGATGAGGCGTCGCGCGCGCCTCATCTTTTCCGCGCTTCCCCGGAGAAAGAAGCGCTCCCCCCTCCAGCGGCTCCGCCGGATGACCATCCTCTCCCTGACCATGGGCCTCGTCCTGGCCTGGATCAGCCCTCTCGCCGAACTGGCGGACGAGGACGGGCAGTTCCGGCTCTCGCTGCTGACCGTCGGGGTGCCGGGCCTGGTGATCTTCAGCGTCCTGTATCTGAGAATCCTCAAAGCGGCCGTGGACGGCACCGCCGCGAGAGGCGAGCTCGCCGCCTCGGCCGTGGTCGCGGTGGCCCTCCTGCTGACCCAGGACGGCGGTCCCTGGTCCTGGGGGCTGCTCGGCCCGGCGTGGGCGTCGGGGGCCGTGCTGGTGCTCAACAGGTCCGCCGCGATCGTCACCACCGCCGCGGCGATCGCCGTCGGCCTGCTTCTCGCGCCCCCGGGAGCCGGTTCCGGCCCCTGGGGCGCCGAGGTGTTCGCGATACCGTACGAGGAGAGTTCCCTGCCCACCCTGGGCGCCTACCTCGGGATGGCCGCGGGGGCGTCGTGGGCGAACCGGTTCCAGCTCTGGTTCTGGCGGGTGGTCACGGCCGCGGAGGAGGGCAGGGAGGCGCAGGCCAGGCTGGCCGTCACCGAGGAGCGGCTCCGCTTCTCCCGCGACCTGCACGACCTGGTCGGCCACAGCCTCTCCGCGATCGCCGTCAAGAGCGAGGTGGCCGCCAAGCTGTCGGGGGTGGACGCCGCGAGGGCCGCCGGGGAGATGGACGAGGTACGAGCCCTGGCGCGGCAGGCGCTCAGGGAGATCCGCACGGCGGTGCGCGGCTACCGGACGGTCGACCTCGACGCCGAACTGCGCGCGATGACCGCGGTGCTGGAGGCGGGTGGCATCCGCTGCACGCTGGAGACGCCGCGCGACCAGGTGCCCGAGGGGACGGCCACCCTGCTGGCCTGGGTGGTCAGGGAGGGCACCACCAACGTGCTGCGGCACAGCTCCGCCACCGGGTGCCGCATCACGATCACCCTCAGGGAGGGCGGCGTCGTGCTGGAGATGACCAACGACGGGGTGACCGGGGTGGCCGGCCGGGGCGGTACCGGCCTCATCGGGCTGTCGGAGCGGGTCGCCGCCATCGGCGGGACCATCACGGCGGGCCCCGGCGGGCCCGGGGAGTTCAGGCTGCGGGCGATGGTTCCGCTGGAGGGAGAATCATGATCCAGACGGTGACCACGGTGCCGGCCCGCCCCGCCGGGGCGAGCGCTCCGGCCGGAGGAGCACGGTGATCCGGATACTGCTGGCCGACGACGAGCACCTGGTCAGGAGGGCGATCGCCACCCTGCTCGGCCTGGAGCCGGACATCGAGGTGGTGGCCGAGGTGGCGCGGGGCGACCTGGTGGCGGCGGCCGTGCTGGAGCACCGGCCCGACGTGATCGTGCTGGACATCGAGATGCCGGGGATGGACGGGCTGAGCGTCGCCGAGACGCTGCCGGGCCACGCGGTGCTGATGCTGACCAGTTTCGGGCGGCCCGGATACCTGCGGCGGGCGCTCGCGGCCGGGGTGCGCGGTTTCATCCCCAAGGACGCCTCCGCCGACGAGCTGGCGGCGGCGATCCGCAAGGTCCACGCCGGGGGGCGCTATCTCGACCCGGAAATGGCCGCCTCGGCGATGATGGCGGGGGAGAGCCCCCTCACCGAGCGCGAGCGCGGCTCCCTGGAACTGGCCGCGCAAGGGGCCTCGGTCGCCGAGATCGCCGCCGCGCTGCACCTCACCCAGGGCACCGTGCGCAACTACCTGTCCAGCGCCATCACCAAACTGGGCGCGACCAACCGGATCACCGCGATCCGGTTGGCTCAGCAAAAAGGTTGGCTTTAAACCGCGTGTTCTCTTTTGATTCGGGCAAGGGGCCTGTATGGCCATCGGAAGGGTGACTTCAGGAACGAGGGAGGTCCACGCCTTCTTGCACGCTGTGACATTGTATGGATGCGGTGCGTGATCAGCTGCCCGTGGTGATGCATCGCCGTTGTGCCGGGCCGCCCCTTCTCCGGCGGCCAGGTGTGAGGAGGAGGCATGCGCGTCCCCGGTAACCCCCGTGCCCAGGTGGTCGGCGTCGGGAATCGTCTCGACGTGGGAACCGTCGCCCGGGTGCGCCCGCGGCTGCACGAGGCAGTCGACTCCGGGCGTGGCGACCTGATCGTAGATCTTTCCAGGCTGGAAATGATCGATGCCACCGGCCTGGGGGTGCTGGTGGGCACGCATCGCCGCGCTGTGGGTGCGGAACGCCGCCTCGTCCTGAGGGGGGTGCCGCCGCGGGTCATGCGGGTGCTGGCGGTGACCCGGCTCAACCGGGTCCTCACCGTCGAGCTTCCCGCGGCCGCGGTGGCCTGATCCGGACGGCCGCCGGAGTTCGGGGCGTCGGCCGGCGCCGGAACGTGTCGGAGGACGGGCCCGGCGGGCCCGTCCCCGTTCCCACCGGGGTCAGGTCACGAAGGACCTGTGGAAGATGTGCGTGGCGGTGTTGATCAGCTTGGCGACCGGAGGCGGGTCGTCGGCCAGGACCCACTCGATGAGCAGTTCCTGGATCGCTCCGATCATGCCCAGTGCGAGGAGGTGCTGGTTGGCCTTCGTCGCCTCCGGCAGGTCGGCGATGTTCGACTCGATCGTCCTGGTGAAGGCCGCCACGGCCGACTGCCGTGAGGTGACGAGGCAGTCGCCCGCCCGGCGCACCTCCAGGTGCAGGATCCGCGCGCGACGCCTGTCGTCGGTGACGAAACTGATGTAGCTGGTGACCCCCGTCTCGACCCGGTCGGCCAGGGTGTCGGGGGCCTGCTCGATGGCCTTCGCCATCGCCTCCAGCGTCTCGCGCACGCATTGGTCGTACACGGTCTGCATCAGCTCGTCGCGCCCTGAGAAACATTCATAGAAGGCGCGATTGGAGATACGGGCCGCGGCGCACAGCCTCTCGATCGTCGTTTCGGGGAATCCGGGGTCGGCGTAAAGGGTGTACGCCGCGGAGATCAGGCGCTCCCGGCGTTCCGCCAGCCGCTCCTCCGCGGACATTCCCCGGTAGGACCGTCCATTCATGTCAAGCTCCCGCAGGTCAGCGTGAGGTTGACAGCTACTCGCTTTATCACTTCCACCTCATGGTTCTGGCCCCCGGAATCAACCATTATGGGTGCAAGATCCTTTTTGTGGAAGGGGCGCTGTGTTATTACTTACATCCCCGGTGCAAGAAGGTGACAAGTCTGAGTAGCGGGTCAAGTTACTTCGTTCGCGAGTGAACGAGGTGAGGTTCGTCCCGGGCGGAGTGGAGAACCCTCGCCTCGGTTCGCGATCGCCCCGGGGGTGCGGATCGCGTCCCGTCCGTGGTCGCCCGGGGCGCGGGTCGTCCCGTTCGCGGTCGCCTAGCGGGTGAGCAGGCCCCGGTTCAGGGCCGTGGTCACGGCGGCGGTGCGGTCGGAGACGCCGAGCTTGCCGAAGACGCGCAGCAGGTGGGTCTTGACCGTGGTCTCGCTGATGAACAGGGCCCTGCCGATCTCCGCGTTGGTCAGCCCCCCGGCCACCAGGGAGAGCACCTCCGTCTCGCGCGGCGACAACGACTCGGCCACCGGAGCGCGCATCCGGGTGACCAGCCTGGTCGCCACCGAGGGTGACAGCACGGTCTCCCCGCGCGCCGCCGAGCGGATCGCGGCGAGCAGGTCGGCCCTGGAGGTGTCCTTCAGCAGGTAACCCGCCGCACCGGCCTCGACCGCCCGCACGATGTCGGCGTCGGTCTCGTAGGTGGTCAGCACGACCACCCGGCTCTCCGGCCGCCCGGCGAGGATGCGCGAGGTGGCGCTCACGCCGTCACCGTCCGGCATGCGCAGGTCCATCAGGATCACGTCCGGCGTGAGCTCCCCGGCCCGCACGACGGCCTCGTCCCCGGACGCCGCCTCACCCACCACCGTGATCCCGGGATCGGCCTCCAGCATGCCCCGAAGGCCCTCACGGACCACCGGGTGGTCGTCGACGATCATCACGCGAAGCATGTGTCACACTCTCTGGCCGGTCTGGTCGAGTCCGCCGGTGCCGTCACTTCGGGCCGGCCGCTCGATCTGGTCGTTTCGGTCGGAGGGGATGACCACCTCAAGCGCCGTCCCCTCGCCGGGGAGCCCCGTCACGGCGAGGGTCCCGCCGACCTGCTCCACCCGGGCGCGCATGCCCCGCAGGCCGTACCCCTGGCCGCCGGAGGGCTCGAAGCCGCGCCCGTCGTCGCGCACCTCCAGCCGTGCGGAGCCGTCCCGGTAGGTTATCGAGACCGTGACGGAGTCCGCGCCCGCGTGCTTGCGCACGTTGGCCAGGCCCTCCTGGGCGGCGCGGACGAGCACCACCTCGGCCGGCGCGCTCAGCGGCCGGGACTCCCCGCGCACCTCGAACCCGGTGGACAGGCCCGTCTCCTCGCCGAGCCGTTTCGTCAGCCGCCGCAGCGCCTCGTCCAGGGTCGAGCCGTCCAGCGGTGCCGGGCTCAGCGTGGTGACCAGCAGGCGAGCCTCGGTCAGGTTCTCCCGCGCCGTCCGCATGGCCAGGGCCAGGTGACGGGACGGGTCCGGCTGCGCCTCGGCCGCCTGGATCAGCATGATGATGCTGGTGAAGCCCTGCGCCAGCGTGTCGTGGATCTCCCCGGCGAGCCGCTCGCGCTCGGCCAGCGCCCCGCGCTCGGCCGAGAGCCTGGACACCTCGGCCCGGCTGCTCTCCAGCTCCTCGATGAGCGTGGCCCGCTCCTCGCTCTGCCGGGTGATCCGCTCGATCCAGATGCCGAAGATGGCGGAGAAGAAGATGACGATGGTGGTGACCATCAGGAAGTTGAACGGCTCCGGCGCCCCGGACAGGAAGATGTACCGGATCGCCGGAGAGAGGTTCAGCATCGTCACGGCGATCATCGCCCGCCTGGCGGGAAAGACCATGAAGCACTGCGGGCAGAGCCCGAACAGGGCGAACGTCGCGTACGACGAGCTGAGCCCGGCGGGGGTGAACAGCGCGACCAGCAGGACGATGTAGAGCGCCCCCCGCCGCCTGTCCTCGGCGACGATCGCGGGGCGGCCGAGCAGGAGATAGAGCGGCAGGATCGTGACCAGGCAGCCCGCCACGATCGCCCGCTCGCGCAGGGACACGGCGTCGGTCATCGCGTACGCGGTGGGCAGGAGCGTTCCGATGACCAGGAGCACCTCCCAGCCGCGCAGCGACTCCCACGCGTGGGCACCGGCTTCCCGGCCGGGAGGTTCGGCGAAGTCGGCCTGTCTCATCCGTCGCGGCGGCTCTTCCAGCGGAACGTCATCAGGCACAGCACCAGTCCTCCGACCGCCCAGGCTCCCAGGATCAGGGCGACCCGGTCGAGCTCGTACGATTTCGCGACCTCAAGTGTGGCACCGGCGTCACCCAGGAAGACCGACCGGAAACCCTGGCACATCCACTTGAGCGGGAAGATCGAGGCGACGTTCACCAGCCAGGCCGGCAGCTGGCCGATGGGGATGAACACCCCGGAGATGAACTGCAGCACCACGAACGGCATCGCGATCACCGCGCTGGCGCTCTTGGCCGACCGGGGCAGGCTGCTGATCGCGACCCCGAGCAGGGACGAGCCGAGCACGCCGAGCACGAACACCCAGGTGAAGGTGACCCACCGGGACGCCTCCGACGGCAGTTCCAGGCCGAACAGCGCGACCCCGATGGCCAGCAGGATGACGACCTGCAGGAAGGAGACGAACAGGGTGTTGAGGGCCTTGCCGATGAAGTAGGAGGTGCGGGGCAGTGGGGTACCCGCCAGCCGTTTGAGCGTGCCGTCGTCGCGGTCCATCGCGACGTTGATCCCGAGGTTCTGGAATCCCGTCATCGCGGCGGTCCCGATGAGCCCGGCCACGTAGAGCTGGGAGACGGTCAGGCCGGTTCCCTCCATCTCGTCCGAGAAGATCGAGCCGAAGAGCACCAGCATGATGATCGGGAAGGCGAAGGTGAAGATCACCGCGTCCCGCTCGCGGAAGAACATCCTGTTCTCGATGACCGTCCGCGACAGCCCCAGTCGTATCGCGGAAGGTTGTCCGGCCTTGAGGGCCGGGGCGGAAGGTCGGGCAAGGGTCTGGCTCATTTGGTTGATCACCTCAGGGGATCGGTCGGCGCTCGTACGGGAGACGATCAGGCGGGGGTCTCGATGAGGCGGAGGTAGACGTCCTCCAGGGTGGGCCGGGTCACGGCCAGCTCGGGGACCTCGCCGTCGAAGCGGCCGGTCAGCTCCAGGACCGTCCTGGTCGGTGTGTCCGTCTCCAGGAAGCGGCGCTCACCCGCGTCGGACCAGCTCACCATGGCCTTGGCGGTCGCCCTGCCGCCCAGGGTCTTGGGCTCGCCCTCGGCCACGATCCGCCCCCCGGCGACCACGGCCACCCGGTTGGCCAGCGCCTCGGCCTCGTCCAGGTAGTGGGTGGTCAGCACGATCGTGGTGCCGTCGCGGGCCAGACCCTCGATCAGCTCCCAGAACTGCCTGCGCGCCTCCGGGTCGAACCCGGTGGTCGGCTCGTCCAGGAAGAGCAGCTCCGGGTCGCCGATCACCCCCAGCGCGACGTCCACCCGGCGCCGCTGGCCGCCGGAGAGCTTCCGGATGCGCTGGTCCGCCTTCTCCGTCAGCCCGACCTGCTCGATCACCTCGTCCGGGTCCTTGGCGCCGGGGTAGTAACCCGCGAAGTGCCGCACGGTCTCCCGTACGGTCGCCTCGGCCACGTCGTTGGCCGTCTGCAGCACGATGCCGATCCGCGAACGCCACGCGCGGGTGGGTCTGCCGGGGTCGACACCCAGGACGCTGACCTCCCCGGCGTCCCTGGTGCGGTGCCCCTCCATGATCTCCACCGTGGTGGACTTCCCGGCCCCGTTCGGGCCCAGGATCGCGAACACCTCGCCCGCGCGGATGTCGAGATCGATCCCCCCGACGGCCTGGACGTCGCCGTAGCGCTTGGTCAGGCCTCTCACTCTTACCGTTGTGTCCATGCCTCAAGCGTCGCGTGCACGGGGTTCTCGCGGCACCAACGTTCGGTGGAACCCCGTGTCCACCGAACGGAGGACACGGGGCCTCGTCATCCCTCGGTGTACGACCTCGGGGCGGACCCCTCGCCGTCGGACGTGGGGTCGTCCGTCCGGCACGGCAGCGGCTCCTCCTCACCGGTCCCGAGGTGCCACACCCGTGGGCGGTCGTCGTCCTGGGCTTCACACCTGCGGAGTGGTCGGCGTTTCTGGGCGGAGTGCCGGACGGCGAGGGCTGTCAGAACAGGGTGTCGTTGCGTTCGATGCCGCGCAGCTCGTCGTAGTCGAGGGTCACGCAGCGGATGCCGCGGTCCTCGGCCAGGGTCTTGGCCTGGGGTGCGATGCTCTGGGCGGCCAGGATGCCGCTGACCGGGGCGAGCAGGGAGTCGCGGTTCATCAGCTCCAGATAGCGGGTGAGCTGTTCCACGGCGTCGATGCCCGCGCGGCGCTTGAGCTCCACGGCGACGGACGCGCCCGTGTGGTCGCGGCAGAGGATGTCGACGGGGCCGATGGCCGTCATGTACTCGCGGCGGACGAGCGTCCAGCCCGCGCCCAGGGTGGTGATGTGCTCGGCGAGCAGCTCCTGCAGGTGGGCCTCCACCCCGTCCTTGATCAGGCCCGGGTCCACGCCCAGCTCGTGGCTGGTGTCGTGGATGATCTCCTCCATGGTGAGGACGAGCTTCTCACCGGTCTTGCCGTGGGTCACCGTCCAGGTGCCCTCCTCCTCGCGGAGCTTGCACGGCGGGTTCATCCAGTTGAGCGGCTTGAAAGCCCGGTCGTCGGCATGGATGGAGACGCTGCTGTCGGCCTTGATGAGGATGAGCCGGGGCGCCATCGGAAGATGGGCGGTGAGCTTCCCGACGTAATCCACGCTGCACCGCGCTATGACCAGACGCATGACCGAACCCTATCGGCCGGACGGGGCCCGGATCCCCGTGATCCGTCCGGACGACCCGATGGCTCGACGACCATCGGGCCGTCCGGGCGGCCCGGCGGGCGCAGACGGACTCCCCGCGCCGTACGGCGCGGGGAGCCGGGACTCCGTTCCCAGGTCAGCGCGCCGCTCCCGGGAGCCTCATCCTCGGGGGCGGCGCACCGCTTCGGAGAACCTCACCGCCGAGGGTCAGCGCATCGCCTCGGAGAGCTTGACGCGGGCGCCCATGCGCAGGACCGCGCGGCTGTAGATGCGGGCGCCGAGCATGAGGGTGCCCACCGTCGCCAGGAGCATCAGGACCGCCGCCACGGCGATCTCCCAGACGAGCACCCCGCCCCCGGCCATCCTGACCGGCATGACCATCGAGGAGAACGGCGGCACCAGCGACAGGATCCTGGCCACCGCGCTGTTCGGCTGGACCGCCGCGAAGTAGGCCACCAGGTAGGTGACCATCATGAGCATCGTCAGCGGGGTCAGGACGCCGTTCGCGTCCTCCTGCCTGGACACCAGCGACCCGAGCGCCGCCGCCATCGCGGCGAAGAAGGCGTACCCGAGGACGAACCAGCACAGGGCGCTGACCACGATGCCCGTCATGCCCGGGGGCAGGTCGGCCGCGAGACCGGTCGCCGCCGCCGCGCCGAGACCGGCCACGATGATCACGACCATGTTGACCAGCGCGAGCGCGCCCAGTCCCACGATCTTGCCGCCGAGCAGCTGCCAGGGGCGGACCGAGGTCAGCAGGATCTCCACGATCCGGCTGCCCTTCTCCTCGACCACGCCCATGGCGACGTACATGGAGGAGTAGATGAGCAGGAAGAACAGCACCATGACCAGCAGGGACGCGATGGCCACCCGCACGTCCGCGTAGCGGGCGTCGGCGCCGACGGAGACCTGTTCCAGCGGGGCGACCCGCATGGCCGCCGCCACCTTGGCCGGGTCCAGGCCCGCCTCGGCCAGCTGCCGCTGGGTCTGGACGGCCTGGTTCGCGGCCTCCAGCAGCAGGTCGAGCTCGTCGTTCACATCACCGTCGGTGAGCACCCTGCGGCCGTCCACCACAGCGGCGTCCACGTCGCCCGCGGTGATCGCGCCGCTCGCGGAGGCCTCGTCGGGGAACTCCCTGACGGTGAGCTTCATGTCCTTCGCCGCGCCGGTCAGCGCCGGTCCCAGCGGCTGCGACTGCGCCCCGGCCAGGCCCACGGTGTAGGAGTCGGGCCCGGAGAAGAGCCGGGGCAGGAACGCCAGTGCCGCGACCAGGACGGCGCTGACCACGAGCGCGATGACGAACGCCTTCGTACGGCCGCGCGTGACGATCTCCCGTCGCGCGACCAGCCACAGTTCGTTCACGCGACGGCCTCCCTGAAGATCTCGGTGAGTGTGGGGCGCTGCCAGCCGAAGTGCTCGACCCTTCCGGCCTTGACCGCGAGGTGCAAGATCTCCTGGCCGTCGCCGTCGACGCCCGCGACGAGGACCTCGTCGCCCTTCTGGACGACCTCTCCCGGCAGGGACGCGGTCCAGCCGGGGGAGGCGTCCCTGACGACCACCCTGAGCCGGCCGCGTCCCTCCCGGTCGCGCAGCTCCTCGACCGTGCCGCTGGCCACCACGCGGCCGGCAGAGATGATGCCGACCGAGTCGCAGAGCCGCTCGACGAGGTCCAGCTGGTGGCTGGAGAAGAGCACCGGCACGCCCGCGGCGCACCGCTCGGCGAGCACTCCGGCCAGCGAGTCGACGGCCAGCGGGTCCAGCCCGGAGAAGGGCTCGTCCAGGATGAGCGCCTCCGGGTCGTGCACCAGCGCCACCGCGAGCTGCACGCGCTGCTGGTTGCCCAGGGAGAGCGCGTCCACCGCGTCGTTCGCGCGCTCGGTGAGCGAGAGCCGTTCGAGCAGGTCGCCGGTGGCCTTTCTCGCCCCGCTCGTGGTCAGGCCGCTGAGCCTGCCGAAGTATTCGACCTGCTCGGCGACTCTCATCTTCTGGTAGAGGCCGCGCTCCTCCGGCATGTAGCCGAACCGGCGCCGGTCGTCGAACGTCAGGGCCTTGCCGTCGCGGCGCACGGAGCCCGAGTCGGCGGTCAGCACGCCCATCAGGATGCGCATCGTGGTGGTCTTGCCCGCGCCGTTGGCTCCGACGAAACCGAACATCTCGCCCGGTTTCACGGAGAACGTCACGCCGTCCAGGGCGATCTTGTCGCCGTACCGTTTGTGTAAGTCGTCTATCTCGATCATCAGGGGGATCCCTCGGTGAGGCGCCTCAACACGGAGACGTAGTCATGGAACGCCCGGCGGCCCTCGTCGGTGATGGCCAGCCAGGTGCGTGGACGCTTCCCCACGAAGGCCTTCTCCACGTTCACGTAGCCGGCCTCCTCCAGGGTGATGACGTGCTTGGAGAGGAGTGAGTCGCTGATCTCGATCGTGTCGCGCAGGAAGCGGAACTCGGCCTTGTCGGTGACCGACAGGGCGGCCATGATCGACAACCGGACGGGCGCGTGGATGACGTCGTCGAGGTCGTGCCGGGGGTGTGATCCCGTGCCGCTCCCCGCGCCGCGCGCCGCTCTGCCCGTACGGCTCTCGCGGCCCGCCTCCTCCGTGCCGTTCGCGCCGTTCGTCTCGCTCACCGCTCCGCCCGCAGCACGCGCCAGGCCGCGTAGAGGGGCGGGGCGCTCGCGCAGAGCGACAGCGTGATCAGCGCCGCGCTCCAGCCGCCGCCCGGGTCGCCGGGATGGAAGAACGCGCCGAACACGAACACGATCATGACCAGGACGACGTACGAGACCGTCACGGGGCCCGTCGCCCTGTTGGCCCAGGTGACCTCCTGGTCCTGGACGCCCAGGCGGCCGAGATACCAGACGGACAGGACGGTCAAGACGACCCACGCCACCCCGGCCGTGATCCGCGACCAGGCCGGGCCGAGGAACATGACGGGCCAGTAGACGAGCGTGCCCAGGCCGATGACCGCGTAGAGCAGGCCGACGAGGCGCGTCGGCCGCCGGGTGCGCCGGCCGACCTCGTCGATCCGCCGCAGAGCCTCCCGCGGTGTCAGCTCGTCCTTCATGTCTCCCTCTCCGTTCATGTTCTCAAACAGTAATTGTTACTCAACTCCGGTTCAAGTACTTTCTGTCCGCTCTTTAGGTACCTGCCCGGCTTTTGGGGTAGCCGGTACCTCTCTGGGAGACTGTTGTGATGCCGGAACGGGCGGGTCGCCACGTGGGGTGGACCTGGCGGGCGGAGTGGACCTGGTGGGCAGGGTGGGAGAGCGATGACGAGCACTTGTGAGGCGGCGGGGGCCCGGAGCCTCCGAGACCTGCCGTGAGCCCCCGAAGGGCCCGCCGCGCCGACCCCTTCGACCGCGGCGGCAACCGGGGCCTCTCCCGTCCCGTCGGCGGCTCCGTGCCCGGCGTCGACCGTACCGAGGAGTGGCCGGACGGAGACTGGCAGGTGCGCAGGGTCACCGGCGGCGCGGCGGACAAGGTCTACCGCTGCCCCGGCTGCGACCAGGAGATCAGGTCCGGCCTGCCGCACCTGGTCAGCTGGCCCGCCTGGCAGGGCGGGGAGGACGAGCGCAGGCACTGGCACACCGCGTGCTGGCGCAACCGGGTCAGGCGAGGTCCCGGCCGAAGCAGATACTGACCGGCCGGCGACCGGCCACGACCGGCACGACTGGCCACGACCGGCGCTGACGCCGGCCGGCCGAAGCGGATTCGAGGAGAGACATGGAGATTCGGGCCTCTACGGTGCTGCCCGCGCGCAGGGAGCCGATCGAGCTGCACACCGGTGACGGTCTGACGCTCGTCGGCGAGCTGGCCCTTCCCGCCGACCGGCCCCCGGTGGCCACGCTGGTCTGCCTGCACCCGCTGCCCACCCACGGCGGCATGATGGACAGCCACGTCTACAAGAAGGCGGCCAACCGGCTGCCCGCCCTCGCGGACCTGGCCGTGCTGCGGTTCAACACGCGCGGTACCACCTCCGAGCGGGGCACCTCCCAGGGCGCCTTCGGCGCGGGCGAGGACGAGCGCCTGGACGTCGCCGCGGCCCTGGAGTACGCCGACTTCCACGACCTGCCCCGCGTCTGGCTGCTCGGCTGGTCCTTCGGCACCGAGCTGGCGCTCAAGTGGGGCCGCGACCCGCTGGTGGAGGGCGCGATCCTGCTCTCCCCGCCGCTGCACCGGGCCACCGACGCCGACCTCGACGCGTGGGCGGAGTTCGGGCGGCCGCTGACCGCGATGATCCCGGAGTTCGACGACTACCTGCGCCCCGAGCAGGCCCGCGAGCGCTTCGCCAGGGTGCCCCAGGCCGAGGTCGTCGGGGTGGACGACGCCAAGCACCTGTGGGTCGGCGAGCCGTACGTGCGCATCGTCCTCGACCGGATCGTCCTGCGGGTGAACCCGGCCGCCCACCCCCTGCCCACCGAACTGCCCGCCGGGATGGCCGCCGAGGTTCCCGGCTCGTAGGAGCCTGTCCGGTTCGGACCTCTCACAGGATCTTCGTCGCCGTATCGGCGGGTGGGTCCCCTTCGTTGACGACGGAGTTACCACAACGTCATAAACGGTTGTGAAACCGGGGGTGTCAGGCGGGGGCCCCGGGAATACGGTGGACGGCGTGCAGCTGTACACACGGTCGGCGGGAGAGGGACTTCCGGTCGTCCTCCTTCACGCGTTCCCCCTGTCATCGGCCATGTGGCTGGCCCAGCGGGAGGGCCTGTCCGCGGTCTGCAAGGTCATCACCCCCGACCTGCGGGGTTTTGGCGGCTCGGTGCTGGGCGACGACGACCCCTCCCTCGACGCGATGGCCGACGACGTCGCACGCCTGCTCGACCACGAGGGTGTGGACCGCGCGGTCGTCGGCGGGCTGTCCATGGGCGGCTACGTCACGATGGCCATGTGCCGCCGTCACCCCGACCGGCTGCTGGGGGTGATCCTCGCCGACACCAAGGCGGGAGCCGACTCGGGGGCCGCCAAGTCCAACCGCGAGCGGATCGCCGCCGCGGTGCTGGAGGAGGGCACGTCCGTCCTGCTGGAGGAGGTGCTCCCCGGGCTGGTCGGGCAGACCACCGTGCGGCGCAGGGCGATGGTGTTCGGCCGGGTGCGCGGGCTGGTCCAGTCGGCCCCGCCGGCGGCCGTCGCCTGGGCGCAGCGGGCCATGGCGGGCCGCCCCGACTCCTTCGACACGCTGCGGGCGCTCAAGCCGCCCGTCCTGGTGATCGTGGGCGAGGAGGACGAGATCGCCTCGCCCGCCGACGCGGGCGCGATGGCCGAGGCCGTGCCCGACGGGCGGCTGACCGTGATCGAGAAGGCCGGTCACCTCAGCGCGATCGAGCAGCCCGAGGCGTTCAACCGGGCGGTGTCGCGCTTCATTGCCGAGCTTGCCGGGGGATCACCACCTCGCGGATGAGCAGCGCGATCGCCGCGGCCACCGGAATGGCCAGCAGCGCGCCGACGATGCCCATCAGCGCCCCGCCGAACAGCGCGGCGATGACGGTGACCGCCGGGGCCACGTCGACCGAGCGCTTCATCACACGGGGATAGATCAGGTAGTTCTCGACCTGCTGGTAGACCAGGAAGAAGATCCCGCAGGCGATGCCGAGCGTTCCCGACTGCAGCAGTGCCACCAGGGTCACCAGCGCCGCGCCGATCGTCGCGCCGACCAGCGGGACGAGGTCGGTGACGGCCACCACCAGGGCCAGGGCCAGCGCGTACTCCACGCCCAGGACCGCGAGGAACACCCAGGTGACCACGCCCGCGATCACCGAGATCAGCAGGTTGCCCGCGACGTAGCCGCCGATGCCGTCGAGGATCTCGTCGCCGAGCGCGCGGGTCCGCTCCCTGCGGCTGTTCGGTACGAGCTGGAAGAGATAGTCCTTGATCGAGGGGAGCGAGCCGAGGAAGTACAGCGTCAGGACCAGCAGCGTGACCCCGGAGAAGAACGCGTTGAACACCACGGCCCCGGCGCCCACCAGGCCGCCCGCCACGGTCTGGGCGAGGCCGCCGCTGGTGATGTAGGTGCCGATCCTGGTCAGGATCTCGTAGTCGGTGTCCAGTTCCCTGAGGGTCGGGTTGGCCAGCAGCTCCTCGACGTAGCCGGGCACCGCCTTCACGAACGAGGCGGCCTCCTGGCTCACCGGCGGGACGATCGCCAGGCCGAAGAGGACGAAGAAGAGGATCACCCCGCCGAAGACGATCGAGATCGACCAGCGCCTGGCCATCCGGCGCCGCTGCAGCGCCTCGACGGCCGGGTTGAGCCCCACGGCGAGGAACATCGCCACCACGACCAGGACGATCACGCTTCGCGAGGTGACCAGCGCCTGGGAGAGCGCCCACGCGGTCAGCAGGCCCATCCCGGCGGTCAGGCCCAGGATGAAGGGGCTCTTGGCCAGGGGCTTGCCCGGATGCCCGTAGGGAGACTCACCACCCCTGACCTCCCGGGAGGGGCCGGTCAGGATCTCGTACGGGGACCCCGGAGACGCGGCGGAAACCGGGCGCGGGCCGGGCACTTCGGCGGGCGCGTCGGACACCGGTGACGCTTCGGGCAAGGTCGCTCCTGACGATGCGTGGGACGGCGCGAGGGGCCGGTCCCGGTGCGGGCGGCGAGAGGGGCCCGCACGGCGGAGGGGTGAGCGGGGGGCCTACCCGACCTGGGCGGGAGGGTCATCCGGCCTGGGCGGCGCCGAGGGTGCCTACCCGGCCTGGGCGGCACTGAGGGGTGAGCGGGAGGGTCTACCCGGCCTGGCGGCACGGAGGGGGAGGAGACAGGAAGAGAGCCCGGCGACCGTGAAGGTCGCCAGGCTCTCCCGTAGCCGTCACCAACGCCCCGGAGTCAGTGGCCGCCTATTCCTGCCACCACTCCGCGTCGTCGTCCTTCGTCTCGGCCCTGGCGGGCGCGGGAACCGGCTTCTCGGCACCGTTGGGAGCGGGTGCGGGGATGGCCGGCTTCGGCGGTGCCGCGGCGATCGCGGGCTCCGGCTCGGCGGCCGGGAGTGGCGCGCCACCGAGCAGCTGGCGCAGCTGAGCGAGGTGGCTGGTGATGCTGTCACGCTGGCGGGTCAGCTCGTCGACCTGGCGCTGGGCGACCGAGCGGCTGCGCTCGGACTCCGCCTTGGCCTCGGAGACGATGGACTCGGCACTCGCCTTGGCCTCGGACACGACCTGGTCGGCGTTCTTGCGCGCGTTGGCCAGCAGCTGCTTGGCGTGCGTGTCGGCCTCGCGGCGGGTCTGCTCGGCCTGCTGCGTGGCCTTGGTGGCCCGCTGCTCGGCGGTGGCCGCCCGCTGCTCGGCGGTGGCCGTCAGTTGCTGGGCCGCGGCCTGCGCGTTGGCGTGGCGCTCGGCCTCCTGGCGCTCGGCCTCCTCGCGCCGGGCGGCGAGCTGGATCTCGAACTCCGCCTCGTCCTGGGCCCGCTTGGCCTCGGACTCCTCGAGCACCCGCTGGGCCTGGGCGCGCATCTCGTCGGCCTGGCGCTTGGCGGTGGTGAGGACCTCGTCGCGCTCACGCTTGGTCGAGGCGCGCAGCTGGGCCACCTCGCGCTCGGTGGTGGTGCGCAGCTTGGCGATCTCGCGCTCGGAGTCGGCGCGCTTCTCGGCCACCTCGTGGTCGGCGGTGGCGCGCAGCTTGGAGACCTCGCGCTCGGTGGTGGAGGTCAGCTCGTCGGCCTCGCGGCGCGCGGTCGAGCGGATCTCCTCGGCCTCGCGCTCCGCGCTGGTGCGCATCTCGTCGACCTCGCGGGTGGCGAGGGCGCGCTTCTCGGCCGCCTCGTTCTCGGCGGCGGCGCGCAGGTCGGCGGCCTCGACCTTGGACGCCGCCTTGATCTCGTTCGCCTCGGACCTGGCGGCCTGGACCAGCTCGGTCGCCTGCTCCTCCGCCAGGCGGAGCAGTTGCTCGATCCGGGCGCCGAGCCCGGAGTAGGTCGGGCGCTCCTGCTCCTGAAGCTGGCGCTGGGAGTCGGACAGATCCCGCTGCAGGCCCTGAACCTGCTCCCGGGACTGCCGGAGCTCGCCGTCGAGCTGCTTCAGGTGGTCGTGGACCTGGTGCCGGTCATAGCCACGGAGCACCACGTCGAATTCCCGAGCGGGGGCGTCTTCAAAGAAGTTGTTGAGCTGGGCGTCGATGTCGGACTGCATGGAGGCTCGATCCTGGGTTGTCGAGACGGCTACACGGGCCGGACGGGGGTTTCAGGCATCCGAAGCGGGAGCCGGGGCGGGATCCACGTCCGGTGGTACGCCAGCGTACTCCGCCGCTGCCGAGTTGGCGGTCTCGTCCGGCTTTATGCGTGACTTGTTACGTATCAGCGTTTCTTGCATTCGCCGTGGCCTCGCCTTGCCTTTCCGCGGCCTGTACGAGTTCGGTGAGCATTCCCCCGACGTCTTTGGGATGAAGAAAAGCGATCGAGGAGCCCAGGGTGCCGTGGCGCGGCTGGGCGTCGAGCAGCCGGACGCCCCTGCCGCCGATCTTCTCCAGGGCCTGCACGACGTCCGGGACGCCGAAGGCGACATGGTGAACACCTTCCCCGCGCTTGGCGAGAAATTTGCCGACCGGTGTGTCGGGGCCGAGCGGTTCGAGGAGCTGGATATAAGATCCACCGCCTTCGCCGTCGGCGATGTGCAGCATGGCCTCCTTCACTCCCTGCTCGGTGTTCACCTCGCGGGCCACCACCGTGAGCTCGAAGGTCCGCTCGAAAAAGGCGATCTTCTCCTCAAGGTCGTGGCAGGCGATTCCCACATGATCGATGCGCATGAACATAGGGACATCCTCCATGGCGATCGCTGATGTACTCATGGGTATGGTGGCAAAGTCGCCCCAAGCCCCGCCAGGGAGGCTCCTCTTATGTCTGGTTCCGTCATCGTCGCCGGAGCTCGTACGCCCATCGGACGGCTGCTCGGCTCGCTGTCCGGCCTGTCGGCCACCGAGCTCGGCGGCATCGCCATCAAGGCCGCGCTGGAGCGTTCCGGCGTCGCCCCCGAGGCCGTACAGTACGTGATCATGGGGCAGGTGCTCCAGGCGGGCGCCGGTCAGATCCCCTCCCGCCAGGCAGCCGTCAAGGCGGGCATCCCGATGACCGTGCCCTCCCTGACGATCAACAAGGTCTGCCTCTCGGGCCTGGACGCCATCGCCCTGGCCGACCAGCTCATCCGCGCCGGTGAGTTCGACATCGTGGTCGCGGGCGGCATGGAGTCCATGTCGAACGCCCCACACCTGCTGCCCGGCCTGCGCAGAGGCGTCAAGTACGGCGCCGCCGGCATCGTCGACTCGATGGCCTTCGACGGCCTCACCGACGCCTACGACCAGGTGGCGATGGGCGAGTCCACCGAGCGGCACAACGCGCGCCTCGGCCTGACCCGCGAGGAGCAGGACGAATACTCCGCCCGCTCCCACGAGCTCGCCGCCGCCGCGATCAAGAACGGGACGCTCGACGACGAGATCGTGCCGGTGGCGATCCCGCAGCGCAAGGGTGAGCCGGTGGTCTTCTCCGCCGACGAGGGCGTGCGCGGGGAGACCACCGCCGAGGTCCTGTCGCGGCTGCGGCCCGCGTTCACCAAGGACGGCACGATCACCGCCGGGTCGGCCTCGCAGATCTCCGACGGCGCCTGCGCGGTGGTCGTGATGTCCAGGGCCAAGGCGGAGGAGCTCGGCCTCGACTGGCTGGCCGAGATCGGCGCCCACGGCAACGTCGCCGGACCCGACAACTCGCTCCAGTCCCAGCCCGCCAACGCGATCAAGCACGCCCTGGGCAAGCAGGGCCTCTCGGCCGGCGACCTCGACCTGCTGGAGATCAACGAGGCCTTCGCGCAGGTCGTCCTCCAGTCGGCCAAGGAACTCGGCGTCCCCCTCGACAGGGTCAACGTCAACGGCGGCGGCATCGCCGTCGGCCACCCGATCGGCGCCTCCGGCGCCCGCATCGTCCTCACCCTCGCCCACGAGCTCAGGCGCAGGGGCGGCGGCCTCGGCGCGGCCGGCCTCTGCGGCGGCGGCGGGCAGGGCGACGCCCTGATCATCCGCGTCCCCTCGGCATGACCGCGGAGGTCTCCGACCTGGTCGCGATGGCCAGGGAGGGCAGGCCCCGGGCCGTGGCCCGGCTGATCTCCATGGTCGAGAACGGCTCCCCGCGACTGCGGGAGATCACCGGGCTGCTCTGCGCCGACCGGCCGCACCGGGCCCGGATCATCGGGCTCACCGGCTCTCCCGGCGTCGGGAAGTCCACCTCGACCGGGATGCTGGTCCACGCGTTCCGCAAGCGGGACATGAGGGTCGGCGTGCTCGCCGTCGACCCGTCCTCGCCGTTCACCGGCGGGGCGCTGCTGGGCGACCGGGTCCGGATGCAGGACCACGCCACCGACCCGGACGTGTTCATCAGGTCGATGGCCAGCCGGGGACACCTGGGAGGGCTCTCCTGGGCCACGCCCCAGGCGCTGCGCGTCCTGGAGGCGGCCGGCTGCGAGGTCATCCTCGTCGAGACCGTCGGGGTCGGCCAGGCGGAGGTCGACATCGCCTCGCTGGCCGACACCACCGTCGTGCTGCTCGCCCCCGGGATGGGCGACGGCATCCAGGCGGCCAAGGCAGGCATCCTGGAGATCGCCGACGTGTTCGTGGTGAACAAGGCGGACCGCGAGGGCACCCAGGCCACCGTCCGAGAGCTCCGCAACATGATCGCCCTGGTCGAGCGGCCCTGGAGGCCGCCGATCGTGCAGACCGTGGCCTACCGGGGCGAGGGGGGCGAGGAGGTGGTCGACGCCCTTGGCGACCACCTGGCCTATCTGGAGGCGTCAGGCGAGCTCGTCCGGCGCCGCCACGCCAGGGCCAGGGACGAGATCGAGGCGATCGCCCTGACGACTCTGCGCTCCCGCTTCGCCCACCTGCACGGCGACCGGCGCCTCGACGCCCTCGCCACCCGCGTCCTGGACACGGGACTCGACCCCTACACCGCGGCGGACGAACTCCTGGCCGCCACGGGCTGAGCGAGGCTCACCGCCCCGGTCCGGACGCCGGCTCACGGTGCCGGGCGCTAATGCCCGCGAGATACCGGTGCCCGAGCCCATGCGCAGGGGGCTCGGGCACCGGGGCTCAGGTCTCGTCGGCGAACTTGACGGTGACCTTCTCGAAGCCGAGACCCCTCAGCAGGCCCTCAAGCATGATCTTGGTGTTCTGGTCGGCCCGGTTGCGCAGGTCGCTGGCCTGGGCGGCCTCGGCGATCTTCTTCTCGGCGAGTACGTAGAGCTCCCGCTGGTCGGCGGGGGAGGAGGACAGCAGGTCCTCGACCCGGTCGAAGAGGCCGCGCTGCTGGGCGTAGACGTACGAGCGCTTGTTGTCGATGTTCGGCTTCTCCAGCTGGGCGCGGGGCAGCTTCATCGTGACCTCGGTGCGGTCGGGGGAGACCGTCAGGGCGTTGCCGGCGATGCCGCCGAAGTCGACGTAGGCGTCGACGCCGCCCGCTCCGACGAAGAGCGTCCTGCTGCCCTTGACCGCGTCGGGCAGGAAGGCCGCGTCCTTCTCCAGGTCCACCACGACCTGGAAGTTGCCGGTGGCGGCCTCGAAGCGGCTGAGGTTGTGGATGGACTCCAGCAGCACGGGCTGGCTGCGGTCGACCGTTTCCTCACCGAACGGGTTCAGCCACGACCACGTGAGGCGGGCGCCCACGACGAGGAGGATCCCGACGACGAGCAGCCCGGCGAGAAAACGCCAGCCGCGTCCGCGGCGCGCGGCCGGGGGCGCCACGGGCGGAGCTTCTTGGGAGGCTTTCACAGCGCTCTCCTTCCCCGGACGGTGACCTTCTCACGCGGAGCCTATGTCGATCTTCTCACCCTCGTGGCGACGGGAGCGCGCCGCCTTCGGCGAAGGGGGCGCGCCAGGGGCCGGTCGGCATGATCGATCCGGGGGACGGGGACCCGCCGGGTGCCTGGTGGACGGTGCCGGGCCGGGGTTCGGGGCCGGTCGAGGCGCCCCCCGCGCCCTGCCCGGCCTGCCCTGTCTGAGTGGTCTGCCCGGCCTGGCCCCCGAAGTGAGTGCTTTGTAGCCGGCAGCCGGTGAAGTCGGCGTAATACAGGCGGAGCCAGTCGCGCCGCTGGACGTCGGTGAGGCCGGAGAACCACGCCGCGGCGTAGCGGTGCTCCGGGAGCGGCCCGCCGGGAAGCGGCTCGCCGCGCAGCCACGCGGCCACGATGTCGCGGTAACCCGACGCGGGGCTGGCGTCGCACCGGGCGGCCAGGCCGTCGACGAACTCGTCGGCCGCCTTCTCGGCGAACCCGGCCGCCAGGTCGTCGACGTGGATCGCGATCACGCCCGCGGCGACGGGGGAGTTGTCGCGCCGGGGGTGCTGCTCGACCCGGGAGAACTCCCCGGGCGTCCCCGCCAGCCGTGACGCGATCTTGATGAACTCCGAGCCCAGCTCGGGCAGGCCGGCGCGCATCCCGGGGTGCACGCAGACCATGATCGGCCATTCCTGGCAGCTGTAGACGACCTGCTGGGCCGAGACCGGCTGCTGCTCGGTGAACAGCCGGGCCATGCCGGTCCCCGCGGCCAGCACCGCGATCAGCGCCGCGGCCAGCACCAGGGCCTGGCGCGTCACGACCGCCGCCCAGCCGAGCAGCAGCGCCGAGCTGATCCCCACCAGCCAGAGCGTCTGATCGGTGAACGCCGCCGCGTTCAACCCCTGGAACGGGTCGTACGGCTCCCGCGTGGCGGGGGCGAGCCGGTCACCCCAGGTCGGCCCCTGGCACAGCCAGGTGAACAGGCTGTAGCAGCCGAGCCCGGCCAGGACCGGCGTGATCGTCCACGGCATCAGCCAGCCGAGCACCCAGCCGATGACGACGTACAGCGCCAGCCCGGCGGCGCCCATCACCAGGCCGCTGGGCAGCAGCCGCCCGGCCTGTTCCGTGATCATGGTCCTGACCGCGAGGACCATGACGGTGGCGGTGAACGCGCCTCCCGTGACCACCAGGATCGCCAGCGGCGCGCGCACCGCCTGCCACGGGGTCATCGACCTCCCGCGCGTCCCGCGCCGCCTGCGCACCGCCACCCAGGCGGCGAACGCGGCCGCCACCGGGCCGGTCAGCCGGAGCGAGCCGATCACCGCGACGATGATGTTCTCCCACGCGCTGACACCGGGAATCAGGACGCTCCACGCCGCGACCACCCCGAGCACGAGCAGGATGGCGACGGCCATCAACCCGCTCTGCTGGAGTTCCTCGCGTGAAACGCCCCTGTGCTCACGCACCGGCGGGCGTGGTGGGAACCCACGCCGCGTCGGTGTGGCCGAAGCCTGTCTGGCGTTCGAACGCCGTCAAGTTGTCGTTCATCAAGCACCCCCCGTGCCGTGAATGTGCGGACGCCGGTCCCCTCGGCACCGGTCCGGCTCGCGTCCCCCGCAGGCCGGACTGAGTCATCGTGGCCACTTGGCCACGGCCTCACCATTCGATGTGGGAACCATAACGGAGCGTGACGTTTGGCGTCCGGGTTCTTGGTGAAGCCATCAGCCCGGTGACTCTACGTATATGGGCGAATCGGGATGAGGCCGCGCTACCGTAGCCCTGTGGTTACAGGTCAGCTGAATCTCCCGTTTGACCCCATCGAACGTGCCGCGGAGACGTGGCGCGTTCACTTCGGGCCCTCCTCGGCCATGGCCGCCGTCACATCGATCATGAGAGCGCACCAGATCCTGCTGTCGCAACTGGACACGCTGCTCAAACCGCATGACTTGACCTTCGCCCGGTACGAGGCGTTGGTGCTGCTGACCTTCAGCAAGACGGGGGCGCTGTCACTCTCCAAGATCGGCGAGCGCCTGATGGTCCACCCCACGAGCGTGACCAACACCGTGAGCCGCCTGGAGCGCGCAAGTCTGGTGCGGCGCATGCCCAACCCCCGCGACGGCCGGGGCGTGCTCGCCGAGATCACCGACCGGGGCCGCGAGACCGTCCGCCTGGCGACCGCCGACCTGATGGAGGCCGACTTCGCCATGCCCATGTACGACGAGGCGAGCCTGGAGCAGATGTTCGGCCTGTTCAGGACCCTCCGCGTGGCCGCCGGCGACTTCCGGCTCTGACGGCGGCGCGGGCGCGTCGCGGCGAGGCCGCTCGGGCCGGCCCCCTCCCGCCTCTCCCCGTCGTTCGTCCGCCGCGCTCCTCAATCCCTGTTCCAGCCCTCGTGCGACCCCGCGCCTGGCCAAGAATTAGTAGGACGTCCTAGTATCTGCATGAGGCCACAAGCCGGATAAGAAGCCACATGCCGTACAAGGGAGTTGGCCATGGACGCTGAGCGGGTCGAGGCGGGACGGGCGCGCTGGCAGGCGCGGTTCGACGGGGCGCGCAAGCGTGATGCGGAGTTCCGCACCCTCTCCGGGATCGACGTGGAGCCGGTCTACGGGCCCGAGGGCGGCGATCCGCGCATGGAGCGCATCGGCTGGCCGGGCGAGTACCCGTTCACGCGCGGCCTGCACCCCACCGGCTACCGGGGCAAGGCGTGGACCATCCGGCAGTTCGCCGGGTTCGGCAACGCCAGGCAGACCAACGAGCGCTACAAGATGATCCTCGGCGCGGGCGGCGGCGGGCTGAGCGTGGCCTTCGACATGCCGACGCTGATGGGCCGCGACTCCGACGACCCGCGCTCGCTCGGCGAGGTCGGCCACTGCGGCGTGGCAATCGACTCCGCGCTGGACATGGACCTGCTCTTCGACGGCATCCCGCTCGGCGACACCACCACCTCGATGACGATCAGCGGCCCGGCCGTCCCGATCTTCTGCATGTACGTCGTCGCCGCCGAGCGGCAGGGGGTGCCCGTCGGGAAGCTCAACGGGACCCTCCAGACCGACATCTTCAAGGAGTACATCGCGCAGAAGGAGTGGCTGTTCACCCCCGAGCCGCACCTGCGGCTGATCGGCGACCTGATGGAGTTCTGCGCCACCGACGTCCCCGCGTACAAGCCGCTCAGCGTGTCGGGCTACCACATCCGCGAGGCCGGGTCCACGGCCGCCCAGGAGCTGGCCTTCACCCTGGCCGACGGGTTCGGCTACGTGGAACTGGGCCTGTCGCGCGGCCTGGACATCGACGTCTTCGCCCCGGGCCTGTCCTTCTTCTTCGACGCGCACATCGACTTCTTCGAGGAGATCGCCAAGTTCAGGGCCGCCCGGCGGATCTGGGCGCGGTGGCTGCGCGACGTCTACGGCGCGAAGACCGACAAGGCCCAGTGGCTGCGCTTCCACACCCAGACGGCCGGTGTGTCGCTGACCGCGCAGCAGCCGTACAACAACGTGGTGCGCACCGCGGTCGAGGCGCTCGCGGCGGTGCTCGGCGGCACCAACTCGCTGCACACCAACGCGCTCGACGAGGTCCTCGCGCTGCCCTCGGAAAAGGCCGCGGAGATCGCGCTGCGCACCCAGCAGGTGCTCATGGAGGAGACCGAGATCGTCAACGTCGCCGACCCGCTCGGCGGGTCCTGGTACGTGGAGGCGCTGACCGACCGGCTGGAGGCCGAGGCCGAGGCGATCTTCACGAGGATCAGGGACATGGGCTCGGACGGCACGATGACCTCGGGCATCCTGCGCGGCATCGAGGACGGCTGGTTCATGTCCGAGATCGCCGAGGCGGCCTTCGACTACCAGCGCAAGCTGGAGAAGGGCGAGAAGAGGATCGTCGGGGTGAACTGCCACACGGCCTCCATCGACGAGCCGCTGGAAATCCTCCGGGTCAGCCACGAGGTCGAGCGCGAGCAGAACCGCGTCCTGGCCGAGCGCCGCGCCGCCCGCGACCAGGCGGCCGTGGACGCCGCCCTGGCCACGATGGTGCAGGTCGCCAGGGGTGAGGGCAACATGATCCCCGCCATGCTCGACGCGGCCAGGGCCGAGGCCACGCTGGGCGAGATCTGCGACGCGCTGCGCGACGAATGGGGCGTCTACACCGAACCGGCCCGCTTCTAGCGGAGGCGCGTCGGGGCATCGACCGGGATACGGCAGGATTGGAGTCATGAGCCCAGCGGACTTCACTCGACCCGGATCGCTCCACGGCGCCGTCGATCTCGGCGCCCGCAAGCAGGCACTCGAGGCACAGGCGCGGCGGGAGACCACCGCGCAGGAAACCGGCGGTGTTCCGGCGCCGGTCATCGACGTCGACGACGCCAACTTCGCGACCGAGGTCGTCGAACGCTCCATGAACGGCCTCGTGCTGCTGGAGCTCACCGTCACCCGTGCCGAGCAGGCCAAGCAGTACAGCCAGCTGCTGGAGAAACTGGCCGCGGAGAACACCGGCCGGTGGCTCCTGGCCAGGGTCGACGTCGAGCTCAACCCCCAGATCGCGCAGGCCCTGCGGGTGCAGAACGTGCCCGCCCTGTACGCGATCTTCCAGGGGCAGCCGGTGGCCGTCGTCCCCGGCATCGCCACCGAGCCGCAGCTGCGCGACTGGCTGTCGCAGCTGATGGAGGCACTGGCCCAGTACCTCCCGCCTCCCGGCGAGGAGGCCCCGAACGGGGAGGAGCAGCAGCAGCCGCAGGAGCCCCCGGTCGACCCGGACGTGCTCGCCGCCGAGCAGGCCGTCGACGCCGGTGACCTCGACGGCGCGGTGGCCGCGTACCAGCGGCTGCTGGCCCGCTCGCCGAACGACCAGGACGCCAAGCTGGGCCTGGCCGGGCTCGGCCTGATCCGCCGGACGCAGGACGTCGACCCGGCCGACCTGGAGGGCCGCCTGGCCGACCCCGCCGACGTCGAGGCCCAGCTCCTGGCCGCCGACTTCGAGATGCTCTCCGGCGAGGTGGACAAGGCCTTCGACCGGCTCGTCGACGTGGTGCGCCGCACCTCGGGCGCCGACCGCGACACGGCCAGGGTGCACCTGCTCGGCCTGTTCGACACGCTCCCCGGCGACGACCCGTCCATCGGCAGGGCCCGCAGGAACCTGGCCAACGCCCTGTTCTGAGCGGCCGGCGGCCCGGACACCCGGCTCACGTCTCCCCGTCGGGGGCCGGGTGGGGTGGAGTGCGTCGTGACCGTATCCGGTGGAGTGCGTCGTGACCGCATCTATATGGGCAGGTCCGCCGACCACGGCGCGCACACCCGTCATGGGATGGCACGATGGAAGCCATCCCAACCAAAGTCAGTCGCAAAGGAGCGGATTGGCTGTGGCCACCGTGCCGAGTGTGTCGTACTCCATCACCGTGCGCCTGGAGGTGCCCGCCGGCGGCAATGCCGTCAGCCAGCTCACCCACGCCGTAGAGTCCGCCGGAGGTGTGGTCACCGCGCTCGACGTGACCACGGCCGGGCATGAAACGCTGCGCATCGACGTCACCTGTGCCGCGCGTGACACCGATCACGCGCAGGCGATCGTCGACAAGCTGGAGGGCGTCGAGGGCGTCGTCATCCACAAGGTCTCGGACCGGACCTTCCTCATGCATCTCGGCGGCAAGATCGAGATGCGGTCGAAGGTGCCGCTGCGCAACCGTGACGAGCTCTCCATGGCCTACACCCCCGGCGTCGCCCGGGTCTCCATGGCCATCGCCCGCAACCCCGAGGACGCCCGCCGCCTGACCATCAAGCGCAACACCGTCGCCGTCGTCACCGACGGCTCGGCGGTGCTCGGCCTGGGCAACATCGGCCCGGCCGCCGCGCTCCCCGTCATGGAGGGCAAGGCCGCGCTGTTCAAGCGGTTCGCCGACATCGACGCCTGGCCGATCTGCCTGGACACCCAGGACGTCGACGAGATCGTGCGCACGGTGCAGATCATCGCCCCCGGCTTCGGCGGCATCAACCTTGAGGACATCTCGGCGCCGCGCTGCTTCGAGGTGGAGCGGCGGCTGCGCGACCTGCTGGACATCCCGGTCTTCCACGACGACCAGCACGGCACCGCGATCTGCGTGCTGGCCGCGCTCACCAACGCGCTGCGCGTGGTCGGCAAGGACCTGGGCGAGGTCCGCATCGCCCTGGCGGGCGCGGGCGCGGCCGGTACGGCGGTGCTGCGGCTGCTGCTCGCGGCCGGCGCCCGCAACGTGGTCGTCTGCGACTACCTGGGCGCCGTGCACCGCGGCCGCCAGGACCTGGACGACTCGCTCCAGTGGATCGCCGACCACACCAACGCCGAGGGCTACTCCGGCGATCTGCGCGGCGCGGTCAAGGGCGCCGACGTGTTCATCGGCGTGTCCGCGCCCGGCATCCTCAACGGCGACGACATCGCCACGATGGCCAAGGACGCCGTGGTCTTCGCGCTCGCCAACCCCGAGCCCGAGATCTCGCCCGACGACGCCCGCGAGTACGCCGCGGTGGTCGCCACCGGCCGCTCCGACTACCCGAACCAGATCAACAACGTACTGGCCTTCCCCGGTGTCTTCCGCGGCCTGCTCGACGCCCAGGCCACCGTGGTCAGCCAGGAGATGCTGCTGGCCGCGGCCAAGGCGCTGGCCGCCGTGGTGACCACCGAGGAGCTCGGCCCCAACTACATCGTTCCCAGCGTGTTCCACCCGGACGTGTCGGGCGCCGTCGCGGCGGCCGTGCGCGAGTCGGCCGGTGGCCGGGCCCGTACGGGCATGACGGAGGCGTGACGAGGAGAGCGTGACGGGAGCGCGACGAGGGGCATGACGGGGAGCCGGGGTCCTCGTTTTCCCCCGGCCACCCTCTCCGCTTCGCGGAGTGCCCGACCGTGCGCGCCGCGTGACATCGGGCGGGCTCCGGGCCATCGGAAGAGCGGGTGGAGCAGCGCGAGAGGGGGTTCACCCCTCATGATGGAGGTATGGCGGAGGCGATCTACGTCGGTGGGCTTCTGGTGGCGACCCCGCAGCTGGAAGATCCCAACTTCCGGCGCAGCGTGGTCCTGGTGCTGGAACACGACCTCGACGGCGGCACCCTGGGCGTGGTGCTCAACAGACCGAGCGACATCTCGGTGACCCAGGTGCTCCCCACCTGGGACACCATGGTCACCGGCCCGTCCGTGCTGTTCCAGGGCGGCCCCGTCCAGACGGACAGCGCCCTGGCGCTGGCCGCCGTCCCGAGCGGGCAGGAGCCGCTCGGCTGGCGGCGGCTGCACGCGGGCACCGCGGCCGTCTCCAGGCTCGGCACCGTCGACCTCGACGCGCCGCCGGAGATCCTCGCCGGGGAGATCGCCCAGATGCGCATCTTCGCCGGGTACGCGGGATGGTCGGCGGGGCAGTTGGAGAGCGAGATCGGCGAGGGCGCCTGGTACGTCGTGGACTCGGAGCCCGGCGACACCTTCCACCACGAGCCCGAGTCGCTGTGGCGGGCGGTGCTGCGCCGCCAGAGGGGCGAGCTCGCCTACGTGGCCACCTGCCCCGACGATCCGTCGATGAACTAGATGAACTAGCCGGACGACGGCCCTGGGACGGCGGGCCGTCCGGGGCGGTCCCAGCCGGGACGCAGGGAGCGTTCGGCCAGGGCGAGGGTCGACTCCAGCCGGGCGGCCAGGGCGCTGACGCCGTCGCTGCCGGTGGCCTCGCAGAACTCGAACCCGACCCGGGTGACGGTGGTGAAGAGCGCCACTGCGAAGTGGGGCAGGAGGTCGTCGGGGCCGGCGCCCTCGCGCCGGGCGAGCTCGGTGATCAGCCGCCGCTCGTTCTCCATCAGCCTGCGCACGCTTCCGGCGAAGAGCGCCGGGGTGGAGTCGATCACCTCGTGGGCCTTGAGGAACCTGGCGGTGTCATCGTGGTCCCCCTCCTCCAGCACGGTGACCATCGCGCGCACGGCGTGCGAGAGCGCGACGAACGGCGGCTCCTCGGCGGGCCGGGTGGCCAGCTCGGCGAGCATGACCTCCTGCCCGTCGTCGAGCAGGGAGAGAGCGACGTCCTCCTTGGTGGCGAAGTAGCGGAAGAACGTGCGGGGGGAGACATCGACGGCCGCGGCGATCTGGTCGACGGTCGTCGCCTCGTACCCCTGCTCCTGGAAAAGGGCGAGGGCGGCGTCGACGAGCGCCAGCCGTGTCTTCTGCTTCTTGCGCTCCCGTAAGCCGGGCCGACCCATGCTCGTCACCCCTTCGAAACGTGTGGTTCACAGTCTGCCATAAGTCACCGGCTGTATCTTGGGAGGATTTGTCACTTGTCAGTGACTGTCATAAATTACCGGAGGTTGACGCCTCAAGCGGGGGCGGACGAAAGAGCACAAGGGGGACCCTTCCATGGCACAGGCCAAGACGGTGACGATGCCGCCGCCACCGGATCCGGGCAGATCGTCCAGGCAGGGGCACCCGTGGCTCACCCTTCTCGCGGTGTCGCTCGGCGTGATGATGGTGATGCTCGACGGCACCGTCGTCTCCATCGCCAACCCGGTGATCGGCAGGGAGCTCAATGCCTCCCTCTCCGACCTGCAGTGGGTGACCAGCGGCTACCTGCTCGCGCTCGCGGTGTTCCTGATCACGGCCGGCAAGCTCGGCGACCTGTTCGGGCACAAGCGGCTCTTCGTGATCGGCATTGCGGGCTTCGCGCTCACGTCCCTGGCCATCGGGCTGTCCGACTCCATCACCTGGCTGATCGCCTTCCGCGTCCTGCAGGGGCTCTTCGGCGCCCTGCTGCAGCCCGCGGCGCTGGCCCTGCTCCGCGCCGCCTTCCCCGCCGAGAAGCTGAACATGGCGATCGGCGTCTGGGGTGCGACGATCGGCCTGTCCAGCGCCGCCGGTCCCATCGTGGGCGGCCTCCTGGTGGAGAACGTCAGCTGGCAGTCGGTCTTCTTCATCAACGTCCCGGTCGGCATCGTGGCCCTGATCGTCGGACTCCTGGTGATCAAGGAGAGCAGGGCCGCCTCCCTGTCGAGGATCGACTGGCTCGGCGTGGTCCTGCTCTCCGGCGCCATGTTCTGCATGGTCTGGGCGATCATCAAGGCCCCCGAGTACGGCTGGGGTGACGCCAGGACGCTCGGCTTCCTGGCGGGCGCCGTGGTGATCGGCGCCGCGTTCGTCTACTGGCAGACCAAGGCCGCCGAGCCGCTGATCCCGCTCAGCCTGTTCAGCAACGTCTCGGTCGCGATCGGCACCGTGCTGATGGTGCTGATGGCGTTCTCGATGTTCGGCGCGATGTTCTTCCTCACCTTCTACTTCCAGGGCGTGCACGGCCTGTCGCCGCTCGACTCGGGCCTGCGGATGCTCCCGATGAGCGCGGGAATGATCGTCGCCTCGCCGCTGGCGGGCATGGCGATCGGGAGGTTCGGCCCGAAGATCACGATCTCGGCGGGCATGCTGATCACGGCCGTGTCCATGTTCATGCTCTCCCGCCTGGGCCTGGAGTCGGAGTACATCGACAGCGCGATCCCGTTCGCGCTGCTCGCCTTCGGCCTGTCCCCGGTGATGGTCGGCGCCACCGAGATCATCGTGGGCAACGCCCCCGAGGAGCTCAGCGGCGTCGCGGGCGGCGTGCAGCAGTCGGCGATGCAGGTCGGCGGATCGATGGGCACCGCCGTGCTCGGCGCGATCGTCGCGGCCAGGGTGGCCGACGTGCTCCCCGGCCACTGGGCGGCGGCCAAGCTCCAGCCGCTCCCCCCGGAGCAGATGGCGGGGGTCAACGAGGCCGCCTCCTACGCCCAGGCCATCCCCATCCCCGGCGCGCCCGAGTCGATCGTGCAGGCCGTCAACGGCGTCGTTCACATGTCCTTCCTGGAGGGCATGCAGCTCGGATTCACGGTCAGCACCGGGGTGGCCGTCCTGGCGGCGCTGCTCGCCCTGTTCGTCCGGGCGGGCCGCAAGACCGAGGGCGCGCCGGTCCACATGGGCTGACGCCCTTCACGGCCGCCGCCCCCGCACCCGGCCGCCGGGCCGATCGGGCCGTCGCCCCCGCGCCGGTGGGTCGTCTTCCGCGACTCACCGGCCGCCGGTGCCCGGGCGCGGCGGTACGGGCATAAAATCGCCAGGGTGAGTACGAAGATTCTCCCTGAGAGCGACATCCGCCCGGACCTGTCGCACGGCGACGGCGACCACGAGCGCTTCGCCCACTACGTCGAGAAAAACAAGATCATGGAGAGTGCGCTGAGCGGGACCCCGGTCCGCGCGCTCTGCGGGAAGGTCTGGGTGCCGAACCGCGACCCCCAGAAGTTCCCGGTCTGCCCGGAGTGCAAGGAGATCTACTCGGGTCTGCCAAAGGGCGAAGACAGCAACAACGAGTGAGTGTTGCTCATGGGTGATCGCCACAGATGAGGCTACGGTCGGGATGCCGCCGGGGGGCGGCGAACGACCAGTGTCCGGGATCTGTCGGGGGAGTCCATGTTTCGGCGTGCGATCGCCGTTGTGTCCGCATGCCTGTTCACGGTGGGCGCCGCTTCTCCCGTCCCCGCCGCTCCCGGCCGGGGAACCGCCGCGTCCGGGCCGGGGTGCGCCCTCGCCCCCCGGGCCACCCGCTCTGTGGTGCCGGGACACGCGTCCGCGCCGTCACCCGCGCCCACCGGCGGGCGGCGCGAGCCGAGCCCGATTCCGCCGGCGCTTCCCATCACCGTGCCCACCTGGGTGCACGTCATCACCGACGGCCGCCTCGGCGCGCCCGAGGTCGCCGTGCGCGCCCAGATCATCACGCTCAACGCCGCCTACTCCGGGCGGTTCGGCGGCGTGGACACCGGGATCCGGTTCAGGCTGGACGGCCTCACCCGTACCGTCAACCCTGCCTGGTTCCGCGAGCCCGTCACCCACGAGCGGGCGATCAAGCGGATGCGCAGGGGCGGGCCCGAGACCCTGAATCTCTATATCGCCCAGCTCGGCGAGCTGGTGCTCGGCTACTCCACCTACCCCCACGGGTACGGCAAGGAGCCCGGTCTCGACGGCGTGGTCGTCGACTGGCGGAGCCTGCCCGGCGGGGCGATGCGCAGCTTCGACCGGGGATACACGGGGGTCCACGAGATCGGGCACTGGCTCGGGCTGCTGCACACCTTCGAGAAGGGCTGCGAGCCGCTGGGCGACGGCGTGGCCGACACCGAGCCCGAGGGGCAGCCCACCGAGGGCTGCCCGCTGACCAAGGACACGTGCAGGGGCGGCGGACCCGACCCGATCCACAACTTCATGGACTACTCCGACGACCGCTGCATGTCCGGTTTCACCCCTGGCCAGACCGTCAGGATGCAGGAGATGTGGGCCGCCTACCGGGGCCGGGAGGCGGACACTACCCTTAATGGGTGACAGCACCGAAGACAGTCGACGCTCCATACAAAACCCCCCGGATCTTCGGTCCCGAGTACCGAACCGCCTCCCTGGGCATCCTGCTCGTCGTCACGCTGATCGCCTTCGAGGGCATGTCCGTGAGCACGGTCATGCCCGCCGTCTCCGAGGACCTCGACGCCCTGGACCTGTACGGGGCGAGCCTCTCCGCCTTCCTCATCGCCTGCCTGCTCGCCAATGTCGTCGCCGGGCTCTGGTCCGACCGGCGGGGGCACGCCTGGCCGTTCCTGCTCGGCGTGGGGCTGTTCACAGCAGGTATGGCCATGGCGGGGGCCGCCGTGACCAAGGAACTGTTCATCGTCGCGCGGGTCGTGCAGGGCCTCGGCGGCGGCGCCGTCATCGTGGCGATCTACGTGATGATCGCGCGGGTCTACGTCCCGGAGACCAGGCCCCGGGTGTTCGCCGCGCTGTCGGCGGCCTGGGTGCTCCCCGCCCTCATCGGACCCGGCCTCACCGGCCTCATCGCCGAGACCGTGGGATGGAGGTGGGTCTTCTACGGCATCGTGCCGCTGGTCGTCCCCGCCCTCGTGATGCTCCTGCCCGCGCTGCGCGTCGGCGGAGACACCCAGGTGCCCACGCCCTCCGCGGGACCCCGCTCCAGGCCGCTGGCGATGACCCTGGCCGCCACCGCCACGGCGTGCGGCGCGGGAATCCTGCTGTACGGGGCGAGCCACCTCCACGACGCCCCGGTACCGGGCGGGATCGCCACCGTCGCGGGACTGGCCGCCCTCGCCGCGGGCCTGCCGAGGCTGCTGCCTCCCCGGGCCCTCAGGTTCGGCCGCGGCCTGCCCACCACGATCATGATGCGCGGGGTGCTCGCCTCGGCGTTCTTCGGGGTCAACGCCTTCATCCCGCTGTTCCTCACCAAGGTGCACGGCTTCTCCCTCGCCGAGGCGGGGGTCGCCCTCACCATCGGCGCTCTGGGCTGGACCATCGGCTCCTACCTGCAGACCCGACGCTCGTACGACAGGCCGCTGCTGGTACGGATCGGCGCCGTGGCGATCACCGTGGGCATCCTGACGACCCTGCTCGCCCTCGTGCCCGGGGTCACCGGCTGGGTCACCGTGCCCGCCTGGGTCATCGCCGGGTTCGGCATGGGCCTCAGCATGACCAGCGTCAACGTCACCGCGATGCAGCAGTCGCCCGACGCCGAGCAGGGCGCCAACTCCGCCGCGCTCCAGGTCGTCGACACCCTGGGCAGCGCGATCACCATCGGCTTCGGCGGGGGTCTGATCAACCTGATCGGCCACGACGACATCGCCACCGGCTACACCACGATCGTCGCGCTGATGGCCGCCGTGGGGCTCTTCGGGGTGATCGTGGCCCGGCGCATGAGAGACATCCCATGACTCATTGGTCACTCCCGTAACAGCGATCACCCATAGCCGGGTCACGCCACGGGATGCGTGGTAGGACGGTAGGACCGTCACCGCCGGGAGGAGGTCCCGTGCACGAACGACCTCGCCGGTCGGACCCGCCCGACGAGCCCGGCCGTGGCGGGGGGCGCCGGTCCCGGCGGGCCCGCAGGGCCGCGCGGGCGGCCGAGGACCAGGTGTGGCCGCCGACCGACCCGGACCTCGACGACGAGCGCCGTCCCTGGCCGGCCCCCGAGGACGACGAGTACCGTCCCTGGCCGCCGCCGGAGGACGAGCCGTCCGACGCCCGCTCCAGCCTGACCTGGCCTCCCCGCATCCCCGAGCCCGGCGACGACCTCCCGCCCTCCGCCCGCTGGTACGGCACGCCCATCGCCCCTCCCGAGCGCCGTCCGGGGCGCCTGCGCCGCGTGCTGCTCGTGCTGCTCGCCCTGGCCGCGGGGGGCGGCGTCATCGCCGGGGTGGCCGTGCTGGCGCTGCGGGCGCTGCCCTCCACGCCGCCGGCGCGGGTGGTCGATCAGGTCGCGGGGGTGAGCTACCCGCTGCCCGACCGCTGGCTCACGGGTACGGTGCCGCCGGTCACGGACTTCACCTCGGCCGCGGGCGACGGCGTCAACACGACCGTGATGGTCATGCCCGCCGAGCCCGCGACCGACGTGCGCGCCACCACCACCGAGCTCAGCGATCTGTACGCGCGGCTCCTGCTCCACGGCGACGAGGTGAAGGTCGTGGACGACACGGAGATCACCGTGGGCGCGCGTACCGGGCACGCCCGTTCCCTGCGCGCGGAGTACCGGGACGTGGTGAACCGGCCGGCGTACCTGCGCGTGGTCTTCCTCGCCGGGGCCGGAGGGCGCCCGGTGGTCGTGGTCGCGATGACCCAGCCGGACGATCCCGTGTCGAGGGCCGAGATCGACACGGTGATCGGGGGCCTGCGCTGAGGGGAAGGCCGAGCGGGCCGAGGGTGTGGTTCTTGCGGGCGGCGGCCTGTTCCGAGAGCCGGTGGGTTCCATCCCGGTGAGCCGCCGGTCCCGGCCTCGTGAGGCGATGGTCCCGGCTTCGCGGGCCGGTTGGTTTCGGCTCCGCGGGCCGGTGGTTTCGGCTCCGCCGGTCACTAGCACGCGGGGACGACCTTGGCGAGGATCTCGGCGGATCGGCACGTCTTGTCGGCGGCGCAGATTACCCTGGGGACACTGTGAGCACTTTCGCCGCATCCCACCTCTCGCCCTCATATCCGGACCGTGCCGCCTGGGGCACCGCGCCGAAGCTTCGCGCGTGGCAGCAGGAGGCCTTTGACCTGTACTCCAGCCGTGAGCCGCGTGACTTCCTGGCGGTCGCCACGCCGGGTGCGGGCAAGACGACCTTCGCGCTCCGCATCGCCAGCGACCTCCTGTCACGAGGGATCATCCGGGCTGTGACGATCGTCACACCGACGGAGCACCTCAAGCAGCAGTGGGCGGACGCCGCCGCCAAGGTCGGCATGGCGATCGACCCCGAGTTCAAGAACAGTCAGGGCGCGACCTCCCGCGACTACATCGGGGTGGCCATCACCTACGCCCAGGTGTCCATGCACCCGGCGCTGCACCGCGCCCGCACCGAGGCACGCAAGACGCTCGTGATCTTCGACGAGATCCACCACGCGGGCGACGCGAAGTCCTGGGGCGACGGCGTGCGGGAGGCGTTCGAGCCGGCCGCCAGGCGCCTCGCCCTGACCGGAACCCCCTTCAGGTCCGACGTCAACCCGATCCCCTTCGTCACCTACGCCGAGGACGGCGACGGGATCCGGCGCAGCGTCTCCGACTACTCCTACGGGTACGGCCCGGCACTCGCCGACGGCGTCGTCCGGCCGGTCATCTTCCTCGCCTACGCCGGTGAGATGCGCTGGCGGACCCGCGCGGGCGACGAGATCGCCGCGACCCTCGGCACCCCGCTCACCAAGGACCAGCTCGGCCAGGCGTGGAGGGCCGCGCTCGACCCGAAGGGCGAGTGGATCCGCCAGGTCCTCCGGGCGGCCGACCGGCGCCTGACCGAGGTGCGCAGGGGCGTGCCCGACGCCGGTGCCCTGGTGATCGCGACCGACCACGAGACCGCCCGCGCCTACGCCCGCCACATCCGGACCATCACCGGAGAGGGCGCCACGGTCGTGCTCTCCGACGACCCCACGGCGTCCAAGAAGATCAAGGAGTTCTCCGCCTCCGAGCAGCGCTGGCTGGTCGCGGTCCGGATGGTCTCCGAAGGGGTCGACATCCCGCGCCTGGCCGTCGGCGTCTACGCGACGAGCATCTCGACCCCGCTGTTCTTCGCCCAGGCCGTCGGCCGCTTCGTCCGCGCCCGCAAGCGGGGGGAGACCGCCTCCGTCTTCGTGCCCTCGGTGCCGACCCTGATGGGCCTGGCGGGGGAGATGGAGGCCGAGCGCGACCACGTGCTCGACCGCAAGCCCCCCGAGGAGGGGCTGGACGACTTCCTCCTGGAGGACGCCCAGCGCAAGAAGGACAATCCCGATGTCGTGGGCGACGAGCTGCCGTTCGAGACCCTGGAGGCGGTCGCCACCTTCGACCGGGTCCTCTTCGACGGCGGAGAGTTCGGCAGCGCCGCGGAGACCGGTTCCCCCGAGGAGGAGGACTTCCTCGGCCTGCCCGGCCTCCTGGAGCCCGACCAGGTCCGCACCCTGCTGAGCAAGCGTCAATCCGACCAGCTCAAGGCCAGGCGCAACAAGCCGGAGCCCAAGGAGCCGCAGCTCGCCCCGCACGAGCTGATCGCCAACCTCCGCAAGGAGCTCAACGGTCTCGTCGGCGCCTGGAACCACCGCACCGGCCAGCCCCACGGCGTCATCCACGCCGAGCTTCGCAGGGCCTGCGGCGGGCCCGCCATCGCGCAGGCCTCCGCCGAGCAGATCCAGGAGCGGATCGGCAAGATCCGCCACTGGGCCACCCAGCGTTCCCACTGATCGGTCACCGGGTCGGGCGGTTTCCCGTTCGGCCCGGTCGCCGGAACGGGTGATCTCCGTCCGGCCCGGTCGCCGGACCGGCTGACCTCCGTCCGGCCCGGTCAACGGACCGGCCGACCTCCGCCGATCTCGTTGACGGGGGGTGATCCCAGTCGGCTCCGGTCACCTGACCGGTGCTCCAGGCGGGTCCGCCGGGCCGGATCACCGGGCCGCGGGCGGTTCCTCCGGTACGCGGCCCGGCCGGGCGAGGACGATCGGCCTGCCGGTCCGCCCGTCGATCGCCCTGAACGCCCCCGTGTCGCGCACCGGCACCGTGAGCGGCACCTCCAGGGAGGCCACGCCGCCGGCGACGCTCACGGGCCGCGTGGTGGCGTCCAAAAAGCGGCTCTCCGCCCTGTCCTCGCGCATCCAGACCTTGATCGTGCGGCTCCTGTGGTGCAGGACCACGGTCGCGCTGTCGCACTCGTCCGCCCTGGCCTTCCAGAAGAGCGTCACGCCCCGCGGCGCGCCCTGGAGGCGAGCCAGCCGCACCCGCTCGGGAGCCGGCATCCGCCCGCGGCAGGAGGTGTCCCGCGCCCGCGCGCCGGACGCGCCTCGCCCGCCCGGCTCGTGCGGAGTGACCCGCTCTCCCCGCCCCGCCTGCGCTCCCCGTGTGTCCCGCGCGCCTTGCTGGGCCGCCTCCGGCAGGGGCGTCGACGCCTGGGGCGCCGGGAGCGGAGACGAGGGCCCTGTCTCGGTCTCGGCCAGGGCCGCCGGGCGCGGGGGTGCGGCGATCGGGGTCCGCGCGGGAATCAGGACGACGGTGGTGGCCCAGATCGTGGCCGCTTCCAGCGCGACCAGCGACAGCACGCTCGTCAGCCGTACCAGCGTCCCTCCGCGAAACAGGTTCCACAGGCACAGCGGGGTCAGGATCAGCCAGGAGACGCCGAGCACGAACATATGAGGTCACCACCGGTAGTAAGAGATATCAACTCCCCGTGATACTCCTGTCGCAACCGGTGATGGTTCTGTTTACCCGCTCATGCCCGCTCGGTGATCGTTCGTATTCCTAGAGTCACCGTACTTGGTAGCCTGTTCCCGCAATCGCTCCGGCCCCCCTCCAACCGGTGCCTCAGTGCTCTCATTCGAGAAGAGGGTTCATGTTGGCGGAGATGATCCGTACGGAGATCATGGAATACGTGGCTCCGATGTTCGAGCAGATCATGGCGAGGATGGACACCCTCGCCACCAAGGAAGACCTCGCCGAGGTCAAGCGGGGCATCGCCGAGGTTAAGCAGGAGGCCGCAGAGCTTCGGCTTGATGTTGCGAAGTGTGCGACCAAGGAGGATCTCGCCGAGGTCAGGCGGGACGTCGACGGGGTCAAACGGGATGTCGATGGAGTCAAGCAGGAGGTCGCCGAACTCAGGCTGGAGGTTGCGAAGTGTGCGACCAAGGAGGACCTTGACGGTGTCAAACAAGATGTCGCGGTCCTGGCGGAGGACATGGTCGGAGTCAAGCGCCACATAGGGGCCATAGCGTACGACATCGGCAAGCTGAAGGAGAACTACCGGATCATGGACGGGAAGCTCGACCGGATGATTCTCTTTCTGGGGATGCCGCAGAGCTGAGAGACCGTCAGGCCGGGCGGACCACGGGGGTTCCCGTGAGGCGGGCTCCGGCGGCGCCGAGTTCGGCGAGGGCGGTCTCGGTGGTCGGGGCGGACACCCCGGCGGTGAGGTCCAGCAGCACCTGAACGGACAGACCGTGCGCGACCGCGTCCAGGGCGGTGGCCCGCACGCAGTGGTCGGTGGCGATGCCGACGACGTCCACCGCGTCCACGTGGCGCTCGCCGAGCCAGTCGGCCAGGCTCGTACCGTCGGAGGTGGCGCCCTCGAAGCCGCTGTAGGCGCCGCTGTGGGCACCTTTGCTGAACACCTCCTCGACGTGTGCGGTGTCGAAGGCGGGGTGGAAGTCGGAGCCCGGTGTCCCGGCGACGCAGTGGGCGGGCCAGGTGGTCACGTAGTCGGGTTCGGCGGCGAAGTGGGGGCCGGGATCGACGTGATAGTCACGGGTGGCCACGACGTGGTCGTAGCCGTGTGAGGCGGCGTGCCGGGAGATGGCGGCGGCCACCTCGGCGCCGCCGCCGACCGGAAGGCTCCCGCCCTCGCAGAAGTCGTTCTGGACATCGACGATGATCAGTGCTGTTGGCATGCGGTCAGTCAAACACGGTCGGGATCGCGGCGTAGCCCCGGGACAGCTGGTAGGCGTTCGAGGGCAGCTCGGCGACGGCCTCGCGGTGTCGCGCGCGGCCCGCGTCCAGCTTCTCGCGGCCGACGATCTCGCCCTCCCTGACCAGCGGAACCTGTAGCGGGCGGGCGCCCGAGGGGTGCTCGCCCGAGACGGTGACCAGCTCGGCGACCGCCGTGCCCTCGGCGTCGAGCTCGCGGAAGGCCTCCTTGCGCCCGCCCCGGCTGGGCTTGCCCACCGACTTCTTGGCCACCGGCCGCATGACCCCCTCGGCGTCCTCGCGGGCGACGAGCTTGTAGACCAGGGCGGCGGTGGGCGAGCCGGAGCCGGTGACCAGCGAGGTGCCGACTCCGTAGCCGTCCACGGGGGCGGCGGCCAGGGCGGCGATGGCGTACTCGTCGAGGTCGCTGGTGACGATGATCCGGGTCTTGTGGGCGCCGAGCGCGTCGAGCTGCTCGCGGACCTCGTGGGCGACCTGGGCGAGGTCACCGGAGTCGAGGCGGACCGCTCCGAGGGAGGGCCCGGCGAGCTCCACCGCGGTCCGTACGGCCTGGGCCACGTCGTAGGTGTCCACGAGCAGCGTGGTACCGGCGCCGAGGGAGGCGATCTGGGCCTGGAAGGCCCGCTCCTCGGAGTCGTGGAGCAGGGTGAACGCGTGGGCCGCGGTCCCGGCGGTCGGTATGCCGTATTCGCGGCCCGCCATGAGGTTGGAGGTGGAGGAGAACCCGCAGAGGTAGGCGGCCCGCGCCGCGGCCACGGCCGCCGCCTCGTGGGTGCGCCGTGAGCCCATCTCGATGAGGGGCCTGGTCCCGGCGGCGCGGATCATGCGCGTGGCGGCGGTGGCGATCGCGCAGTCGTGGTTGAGGATCGACAGGATCACGGTCTCCAGCAGCACGGCCTCGGCGAACGTGCCCTCCACCGTCATGATCGGGGAGCCGGGGAAGTAGCACTCGCCCTCGGCATAGCCGTCCACGTTCCCGGAGAACCGGTATCCGGCGAGGAACTCCAGGGTGGGCTCGTCGACCACCTCGTTTTCCCGCAGGAACTCCAGCGACTCCTCCTCGAAGCGGAAGGATTCCAGCGCGTCCAGCACCCGGCCGGTTCCCGCCACGACCCCGTAGCGCCGTCCGCCGGGCAGCTGGCGTGCGAACACCTCGAAAACCGCTCGCCTGGAGAAGGCCCCGCTTCTCAGCGCCGCCTCCAGCATCGTCAGCTCATAGTGATCGGTAAGCAACGCGGTGCTCATGCTCTTTGTCACGAGTCGAAGACTAAGCCCGGGGTAGGGCAGACTGGTGAATGTGGGTAGCACCGCTCCAACGGAGGTCGAGCGTCCGTCAATCGACGTACGGCCCGATCTGCCATGGTTGACGATCGTCTGGAACGACCCGGTCAACCTGATGTCCTATGTGACGTACGTCTTCCAGTCCGTTTTCGGATACTCCAAGGAGAAGGCGGAGAAGCTGATGCTCGACGTGCACCACAAGGGTAAGGCCGTGGTTTCCAGCGGCACCCGCGAGGAGATGGAGCGCGACGCGCAGATCATGCACTCGTACGGGCTGTGGGCCACCGTCCAGCGGGATTCGTGAGCGCGCGGGTGCCCCGGCGTCACCCGTCGCCGTGCGGCGAACGGCCGAATTCGAAGAGGCCGGGCTCGAAGCGGCCGGGCCTTGGGCGGTGGGGGATTCCCGGGCGGCGCGCGGGTCTCGGGCGGGGCCCGCGAGGAATGGTGGGCGAGAGATGAGTTCGGGGTTCAAGCCGGGGCCCGAGGGCGGCGTGATCACGGTTTTCGACGCCGCGGAGGTGTCGATCCTGCGCTCGCTGGTCACGCAGATCCTGGGCCTGATAGAGCCGGGGGAGACCGGCGACGACCCTCTGGAGAAGGCGCTCGGCATCGGCGCCTCCGAGCAGTCCAACGACCCGGTGCTGGCCCGGCTGTTCCCCTCGGCGTACGAGGACGGCGAGGCGGCCGCCGAGTTCCGCAGATACACCGAGGCGACGCTGCGCGAGGGCAAGCGGGCCGACGCCCAGACGATGCTCGACAGCGCGGAGCCCGGCAGGGTCGAGCTGACCAGGGAGCAGGCACAGGCGTGGATGCGCGCGCTGAACGACGTGCGGCTCGCGCTCGGCACCCGGCTGGAGGTGACCGAGGAGGTGCACGACGAGATCGCCGACATGTCGGAGAGCGACCCCCGCTATCCGGCGTACGTCATCTACGACTGGTTGACCTACCTCCAGGACACCCTGGTCCGGGCCCTTTGGTAACTTCCAGTCATGCTCACGATCTCTCGGGAACTGGTTGACAAGATCATCGCGCATGCTCGGGCGGACCATCCCGACGAGGCCTGCGGGGTGGTCGCCGGGCCGGTCGGCTCCGACTCCCCCGAACGGTTCGTCGCGATGGAGAACGCGGAGCGGTCGCCGACGTTCTACCGGTTCGACTCGCTGGAGCAGCTGCGCGTCTGGCGGGAGATGGACGACCTCGACGAGGAGCCGGTGATCATCTACCACTCCCACACCGCCACCGAGGCCTACCCCTCCCGCACCGACATCTCCTACGCCTCCGAGCCCAACGCCCACTACGTGCTGGTCTCCACCCGCGAGGAGCTGGGGGAGAAGGCCGAGTTCCGCTCGTACCGGATCGTCGACGGCGTCGTGAGCGAGGAGGAGGTGACGATCACCTCCGGGTGATCGTCGATGTCCGGGCCCGCCTCCGGGCGCCCGCGTCCGGCATTCGCGCGGCGCCGGTGTCCGGTACGGCCGTGAGGCGAATGGACCCTTTGGGTAAGCTGGTGAGCATGCTGACCGCCGCCCCGAGCCAGGAGGACGTCGTGCTCTCGCGTCCCGGCCCTCGGGCCCGGCACGCGGGTGTCGCGCCCGTACAGAACTTCCTGTTCGCGCACACGCCCTCCGTCGTCGTCTACGACTGTCCCTGACCGGCTTTTCTGGAATCCTCCGGTGCTCACCGGTGTTCTGATCCGGTGGGCTTTACTCCCATGACGACGCAAGGAGATTGACCCGCGATGGCCATCGAGGTTCGCATTCCGACCATCCTGCGCACCTACACCGACGGCGCCAAGGCCGTCGACGCCAAGGGCGCCACGCTTGAGGAGCTCATCGGCGACCTGGAGGCCCGGCATCCCGGGCTGAAGGATCGCCTGATCGACAAGGGCGCGCTGCGCCGCTTCGTGAACGTCTACCTGAACGACGAGGACGTCCGCTTCCTGGGCGGGCTGGAGACCCCGATCGCCGACGGCGACACGGTCACCGTCCTGCCCGCCGTGGCCGGCGGCTCCCGCTAGCCGCGCGGTGCCGCCCGCTCCGCGAGACCCGCCGGGATCTCACGGAGCGGACGGCGCACGCCGCGGTCTCAGGGTCGTCACCGCGAGGCACAAGGTCTGTCACCACAAGGTCAACCGAGGCGGAAGCCGTACACCATGCGTTTTGACTCACTGATCGAATCGGTCGGCCGGACCCCGATGGTCGGCCTGCCCAGGCTCTCGCCCTCGGAGAAGGTGCGGATCTGGGCCAAGCTCGAAGACCGCAACCCGACAGGTTCGATCAAGGACCGTCCGGCGCTGTGGATGATCGAGCAGGCGGAGAAGGACGGGCTCCTCCAGCCGGGCTGCACGATCCTCGAACCCACGAGCGGCAACACCGGCATCTCGCTGGCGATGTCCGCCAGGCTCAAGGGCTACAAGCTGATCTGCGTGATGCCGGAGAACACCTCCGAGGAGCGCCGCCAGCTGCTGCGCATGTGGGGGGCGCAGATCATCTCCTCGCCCGCGGCGGGCGGCTCCAACGAGGCGGTCAGGGTCGCCAAGGGCCTGGCGGCGGAGAATCCCGACTGGGTGATGCTCTACCAGTACGGCAACCCGGCCAACTGGCGCTCGCACTACGAGTCGACGGGGCCGGAGATCCTGGAGGACCTGCCGTCCGTCACCCACTTCGTGGCCGGTCTGGGCACCACGGGCACCCTGATGGGCGTCGGCAGGTTCCTGCGCGAGCACGTCCCCGGAGTGAGGATCGTCGCCGCCGAGCCGCGTTACGGCGAGCTGGTGTACGGGCTGCGCAACGTGGACGAGGGCTTCATCCCCGAGCTGTACGACGCCGACGTCCTGACCACGCGGTTCTCGGTCTCCTCCGCCGACGCGCTTCGGCGTACCCGGGAGCTGCTGGCCGGGGAGGGCATCTTCGCGGGGGTCTCCACCGGAGCCGCCCTGCACGCCGCGCTCGGCATGGCGGCCAAGGCCGTCAAGGCGGGCGAGCGGGCCGACATCGTGTTCGTGGTCGCGGACGGCGGCTGGAAATACCTGTCCACCGGCGCCTACGAGGGGACGCTGGACGAGGCCGAGGAGCGGCTCGAAGGCCAGCTCTGGGCCTGACGGCCGTACCTGCAGATCAGGCGGGATCAGGCGGGATCGGCGGGCGCGGGAAACCGCGACGGCGGACGACGTGTGGATGACGTGTGAACGGCAAAGGGCGGGCGTCCCGGTGGGACGCCCGCCCTTCGCCGTCCCCGGGTGGGGACGGATCCCCGGCGGGCAGGAGCCCGGCCGGGGATCCGGGGAGGCCTGATCGAACAGGATCAGAAAGCCCGGCGGGTCAGGTCGGTCAGTTGAACAGGAGCCTCAGCGAGAAGGTGGCCTCGCTGCCCGACTGGGTGCCGCTCACGCCCACGGCGCGGAGCACCTGGAGGTTGGCCTTGTCCTCGCCCTGGAGGCTGCTGAGGTAGAGGTTCTCCACCTTGTCCAGGTCGGCGTAGAGGGCGAAGGTCGCCTCGCCGGCGTTGGGGATCGCGAGCTGGAAGGTCTCGCTGTCGCCCAGGGCGCCGTCCTTGTTGAGCTCGGCGGCGTAGTCCTGCGCGCTGGCCAGGACGAAGACGCCGTCGCCGGGAACCTTGGCGAGCTGGGGGACGGTCGTCCCGGAGTCCGCGAGGAACTTCTCGATCTTGCCGACGACCTCCTGTGCCTTGGCCGGGTCAGTGACGATCTTCGCGCCGAACTTCGGCTGGTTGCTGTCGAGGCCGCTGGAGTCCAGGGCGAGGGTGATGTTCTTGCCGAGCAGCGTCACCAGGTCGTCGGGGAGCGCCAGGCCGTACTTCTGCTTGGCCTGGTCGGCGAACTGCTGGACGCCGCCGCCCGCGGCCTGGTCGGCCGACTTCATGACCTGGGCCCACTGCTTGCCGATGATCTCGCCGAGACCGGAGATCGAGATCGCGCCGGCGGTGGAGGCCGGAAGCGTGCCGATCCTGGAGGCCTCGGGAGTGCCCATGTTCAGGCTCTCGGTGCCGCGGCTGATGCCCGCGAGCTCGACGTACTCGCCGTCGAAGCGAAGGGCGCCCGCCACGCGGGCGTTCTTGAGCTGGGCGAGGGTGGCGGGGTCCTGCGACGCCAGCTCGGGAGCCATGCCCGCGAGCTTGCCCGCGTCCGCCCAGAAGGAGAGCACGCCGGTCTCGCCGAGGGCGCTCAGGTCGTCGGAGAAGTTGGCGTTCCCCGACAGCGTCTCGGCCGCGACGGCCTTGTCGGCCTCGGCCTGGGTCGCGGTGAGCAGCGCGTAGTCCTCGCGGAACGCGATGCCGTACTTCTCCTCGCCCATCAGCTTGGCGATGCCCGCCGTGGCCTTGTCCTGGTCGGTGACCTGGACGGCCACCACGACGCCGGGCTCGGCGCCGGCCTTGGCCGGGGGCAGCGCGGCCACGCCGACGCGGACGCCGAGCCACGGCTCGATGTCGGCGGCGTAGTCGATCTTGCTGAGGCTCTCGGTGTCCTTCTTGATCAGGTTGAAGATCGCCTGACGCGGGTCCTCACCGCTGAAGGAGTCCTTGGTGACCGTGAACTTCCTGGCGATGGTGAACAGCGCCACCTTCTGGTTCGCGGCCGGGTCGAGGTCGAGGCGCACGTAGCCGATGGCGTTGCCGGGCAGTACGTCGTGCGGCTGCGCGCCGCCGCCGCTGAGCAGGTTGACCGCGAAGAAGCCGCCACCGCCCACGAGGGCCACGACCAGCGCGGCGATCAGCGCGAGCAGCCAGCCCTTGCCGCCCTTGCGCGCGGGAGGTCCGGCCGGCGGCCCGGCGCTCAGGAAGTCGGGCCCCTGCTGCCAGTTCCCGGCCTGCTGCGCGTACCCCTGCTGGCCGTAGTTCTGCTGCTGGTAGCCGGGCTGCTGCTGCCCGTACGGCTGACCGGCCTGCTGGCCGTAGTTCTGCTGGCCGTACGGCTGCTGCTGCTGGTAGCCCTGCTGGGGGCTCTGCTGCTGGTAGGGCTGGCCCTGCTGCGGGTAGGGCTGCCCCTGCTGGTAGCCGCCGGGAGGCTGTGAATATCCGGGCTGGCCGCCTTGCGGATAGGCCTGGGTGTGCGGCTGGTCGTTGTGCTGCGCGCCCTCGTTCCAACGGTAGGCGATCGTCCTGTCGGGCTGCTGACCCGGCGTGGGCGACTGGTCGGGGGGATTGTTGGCAGGCATGATCACTCACAATGTGGACTTCGCGGACAGGGAGAAGTTAGTGCACATTGCTAGCAACCCGCTTGCATTGAACTAACTATGTGATTGGTGCATCTAAGCGGGCTCAATCCCTGTTCAGAGGTGTTTTGTAGCGTGTTGTCGCCTTTGTCGCCCTATTCCCGCAGGTCACCACTGTCCCTCCCGCACCGTGGGCCCCCGTTTTTCCCGGAGATTCCGGAGCTCCGGACGGCTCCGATTCCCGGGCCTCGGGCTCGGCCCGGCTCCGGGGAGGGGGCATCCGGAGGGCCGGGGAGGCGAATGCCGCGCGGAATGGGTAAAGTGACCTCTCTAGAACAAGGTTCGGGAGCGTGGATGACGAAGTTCGACGAGGCGACCGCGGCCATCAGGGTGGACGAGACCACCTACGACGTGTGCCTCGACACCGGCTACTCGATCGGCGGCCCCCTCAACGGCGGCTACCTGATGGCCGTGCTGCTGCGCGCGGTCGTGGACGCCTCCCCCCACGAGCACCCGGTGACCACGGGAGTCCAGTTCCTGCGCGCGGCGAGGCCCGGTCCCGCGCAGGTGCGCCTGGAGCAGGTCAAGACCGGCCGCACCGCCACGATGACCCGGGCGACCCTGGTCCAGGACGGCAAGGCCTTCATCGAGGGACTCGTCACGACCGCGACCCTCGGCGCCGCCGCCCCCGACTGGGCGGACGGGCCTTCGGCGGAGATGCCGCCGATCGAGCGCTGCGTCTCGCTGCCCGCTCCCAAGGCCGAGTCGAACATGACGCTCAACGCCCAGATGGAACTGGTCTTCGACCCTCCCACCATCGGCTGGCTCGCGGGCAAGCCCACCGGAAGGCCCGAGGCCCGCGCCTACTTCCGGATGTCCGAGCCGCAGGACCCCGACCCGTACGTGCTGGCGCTGGCCGTGGACGCCCTCCCGCCGGTGGTCTTCTCCGCCGGAGGGCGCGGCTGGGCCCCCACGGTCGACCTCACCTGGCACCTGCGAGCCCTGCCCGCTCCCGGCTGGCTGACCCTCCTGGCCGCAGGCCGCCTGATCAGCGACGGCTGGTTCGACGAGGAGGTCGAGGTATGGGACTCGGCCGGCCGCCTGGTCGCCCAGTCCCGCCAGCTGGCCCGCGTCGGACGGGGCTGAGGTCCGCGGGGGCGATCCCCGCAGCGTCGCAGGGTGTCGTACGGCGTCCGCGCGGTGTCCCCTGGCGTCGCAGGGTGTCGCACGGTGTCGCACGTGTTCCCGGTGTCGCAGGGTGTCGCACGGCATACCTCGGCGTCGCACGGCCTCGTACGGCTAGATGTCACGAAAAATACATGGCTGAGCTGGTAATCAGCGTTGTGAGGATTCTTACCGTGATCGGTCGTCCCAGGTCGCCTAGCCTTGGGAACTGTGTCGCAAGCGAGCATTGGAATCTTTGACAGTGGTGTCGGCGGTCTCACGGTGGCCCGGGCGATCATCGATCAACTACCCAGTGAGTCGATCTTCTATGTGGCCGACACGGCGAGGCAGCCGTACGGTCCCAAGAGCATCGCGCAGGTTCGCGCCTACGCGCTGGAGGTGATGGACCACCTCGTCGAGCACGACGTCAAGATGCTGGTGATCGCGTGCAACAGCGCCAGCGCGGCCGTGCTCCGCGACGCCAGGGAACGCTACGCCGTCCCGGTCGTCGAGGTGATCCAGCCGGCCACCCGCCGTGCCGCGCGGGCCACCCGCAACGGCAGGGTCGGGGTGATCGGGACCAGGGCCACGATCGAGTCGATGGCGTACCACGACGCGTTCGCCGCGGCTCCCGACGTCCGGCTCACCGGGGTGGCGGCGCCGCGCCTGGTGGAGTTCGTCGAGCGGGGGGAGACGATGAGCGACGAGCTCATCGACGTCATCCGCGAATACCTGGAGCCGGTGCTCGCCGACCGGTGCGACACGCTGATCCTGGGATGTACGCACTACCCGCTCCTCGCCGGGCCGATCTCCTATGTGGTGGGAGACGGCGTCACGCTGGTGTCCAGCGCCGACGAGACGGCCAAGGACGTGTACCGCGTCCTGCACGACCGGAGCCTGGCCGCCGTAGGGGGCGCGCCCAGGCACCGTTTCCGCGCCACCGGCGACGCGGGCCTCTTCGCCGACCTCGGACGACGGTTCCTCGGACCCGAGATCCAGGCGGTCGAAGTGGCGGTAGTAGGGGATGTTCCGAACAACGGGCATCGCGTGTGACGGTGCTCAGGCGCTCCGTAGGGGGAACGCCGGAGAGTGGCGGACGAAGGGGGACGGATACCGGCCACCGGCGCCCGCGCCGTGACACGCGGCGCCGCACAGTAACCGTAGGAGGCCGCCGTGAAATTGACGATCATTGGATGCTCGGGAAGTTTCCCCGGGCCTGACAGCCCTTCCTCCTGCTATCTGCTGGAGGCGGAGGGGTTTCGCATGCTGCTCGACTTCGGGAACGGCGCGCTCGGCGCCCTCCAGAAGTACATAGGCCTGTACGACGTGGACGCGATATGCCTGTCGCATCTGCACGCCGATCACTGCCTCGACATGTGCCCGTACCACGTGGTGCGCACCTACTCCCCCCAGGGCCCGCTGCCCCGGGTGCCGGTGTACGCGCCCTCCGACGCGCGTGAGCGCCTGAACTCCGCCTACGCGATGCCGGACGAGCCGGCACTCGACACGGCCTTCGACTTCGTGGGCCTGATGCCCGGGATGTTCGAGATCGGCCCGTTCGAGGTGACGGCCGCCCTGGTGAACCACCCCGTGGAGACCTACGGGTTCAGGGTCTCCTACGGCGGGCGCTCGGTGGCCTACTCCGGCGACACCGGGGAGAGCGCCGAACTGGTCAAGCTCGCCTCGGGGGCCGACGTGCTCCTGTGCGAGGCGTCACATCTCGACAAGCCCGGTCTTCCCACGGGCCTGCACCTGAACGGCCGCCAGGCGGCCGAGCACGCGGCCAAGGCGGACGTGGACACCCTGGTCCTGACCCACCTGGTGCCCTGGAACGACCGCGACCGGGTCATGGAGGACGCCTCCCGCGGCGGGTTCGGCGGGCGGATGGAACTCGCACGGAGCGGGGCCCGGTATGACCTAGGGTGAACGTCATGGCTCGTGCAGATGGACGTTCTTTCGATCAACTCCGCCCCGTCACCATCACCCGCGGCTGGCTGGCGCACGCCGAGGGTTCGGTGCTCGTCGAGTTCGGCGGCACCAAGGTGCTCTGTGCCGCCTCCGTGCAGGACAGTGTGCCCCGCTGGCGCCGGGGCAGCGGTCAGGGCTGGATCACGGCCGAGTACGCCATGCTGCCGCGTGCCACGAACACCCGCAACGAGCGCGAGTCGGTCCGCGGCAAGATCGGCGGCCGTACGCACGAGATCTCCCGCCTGATCGGCCGCTCCCTGCGCGCCTGCGTCGACTACAAGACGCTGGGCGAGAACTCGATCGTCATCGACTGCGACGTGCTCCAGGCCGACGGCGGCACCCGCACCGCCGCCATCACCGGGGCGTACGTGGCGCTGGTCGACGCGGTCGCGTGGATGCGCAAGCGCAAGATGTGCGGCGGAGACCCGCTGGTCGACTCGGTCGCGGCGGTCTCCGTCGGCGTCGTCGGCTCGACGGCGCTGCTCGACCTCTGCTACACCGAGGACGTCGCCGCCGAGACGGACATGAACGTGGTGATGACCGGCTCCGGCGAGTTCGTCGAGGTCCAGGGCACCGCCGAGGGCAAGCCGTTCAACCGCGCCGCCCTCGACGAGCTGCTCGACCTCGGCGCGGCCGGGTGCGTCGAGCTCACCCGCCTCCAGCGGGAGGCACTGGCGTGAGCGCGCCGCGCGTTGTCCTCGCCACCCGGAACGCCGGGAAGATCGCCGAGCTGCGCCGGATCCTGGCCGACGCCTCGATCCCGGTGGAGATCGTCGGGCTTGAGGAGTTCCCCGAGATCGGCGACGTCGCCGAGACCGGCCTGACCTTCGCGGAGAACGCCCTGCTCAAGGCGCACGCGGTTGCCCAGCAGTCCGGCCTGCCCGCGATCGCCGACGACTCCGGCCTCTGCGTCGACGCCCTGAACGGCATGCCCGGCATCTTCTCCGCCCGCTGGTCGGGAAGGCACGGCGACGACCCGGCCAACCTCGCCCTGCTGCTCGCGCAGGTCTCCGACGTGCCCGAGGGGCACCGGGGCGCGCACTTCGCGTGCGCGGCGGCGCTGGCCCTCCCGTCGGGCGAGGAGCGGGTGACCGAGGGCGCGCTGCACGGCGTGATCATCACCGCTCCGCGCGGCACCGGCGGTTTCGGCTACGACCCGATCCTCGTCCCCGTGGGCGAGACCCGGACCACCGCCGAGCTGTCCGCCCAGGAGAAGGACGCCATCAGCCACCGTGGCCGCGCCTTCCGCGCCCTGGCCCCCATCATCGCCGAAGTGATCGCCTGACCTCACCGGCCTGCTCCCTGGCCTGACCTCACCGGCCTGCTCCCTGGCCGGAGCGGCCGGCCGACCTCTCCGGCTCGGGTCCGCCTGTGGGGGCCGGCTCGGGTCCGGCCGTAGGGTGCCGGCTCGCCCGGCCTGTCCGGCTCGACCTGAGGCCCGTTCGTGGAGCATTTTCTGACCCGGCCCGGTGGAAGTGATCGTCCGGCTTCCTCTCGACGGTGGCGGGTGGCCGCGGGGACCCGTACGGAAAGCGGGCGTCCGGCCGGACCTGTAATCGGGGCGTAAGAACCAGTGGTCCCGTATGGGCGTAGCGTCGGGGTATGCAGAGCAACAGGCGCATGCCCTCGTGGGCCGCGGCGCTGATCGGCCTGGTGTCCGGCGCGGTGGCGGTGGGGGTGTCCCTGCTCGGCGCGGGCCTGGTGAAACCCGCCGCCTTCCCGGTCGTCGCGGTCGGCAACTCCGTTGTCGACCTCACCCCGGCCCCACTCAAGGAGTGGGCGATCCGCACCTTCGGCGAGAGCGACAAGACCGTGTTGCTCGCCGGGATCCTCCTGATCCTGGCCGCGATCGCCGCCGCGCTGGGAAGGGCCGCCGTCCGCGACCTCAGGTACGGGATGGCGGGCCTGGCCGTGTTCGGCCTCATCGGTGTCGCCGCCGTGCTGACCCGCCCCGGCTCCGGGCCGATGGACGTCGTCCCGACGCTGGCCGGGGTCGGCGCCGCCATGCTCGCCCTGCGGTGGCTCGTCCGCCGAGCCCTCGTACCGGCCGATGACTCGGCCGTCCTGTACGGAGGCGTGTCCGGTGCCGTGGGCGCGGCGGGGGCCGCGCGCGACACCGGGACGACGCCTCTGCCGGAGACCTCGCCCGAGCCCCTGCCGGGATCCGGGGAGCGTCATGATCCGTCGACGCCACCCGTCATGCGGGCCGGGAACGACCTGCGCGCCTTCGACCGCCGGGGCCTGCTGACCGGGGCGCTCGGCGGCGTGGCCATCGCCGGGGTCGCGGGAGCGGCCGGGCAGATGTTCTCGGGGCGGGCCGAGGTGAGCGCGGCGCGCGGCGCCGTCACGCTGCCCCGGCCCGCGAAACCCCTCGCCGCGCTGCCCGCCGGGGTCGACCTCAGGATCAAGGGCCTGTCGTCGTTCGTCACCCCCAACAACGACTTCTACCGGGTCGACACCGCCCTGGTGGTCCCCCAGGTCGACCCGCGCGACTGGACCCTCACGATCCACGGCATGGTCGACAGGCCCGTGGAGCTCACCTTCGCCGACCTGATGAAACGCGCCGTGGTCGAGGCCGACGTCACGCTCTGCTGCGTCTCCAACGAGGTCGGCGGCCCCTACATCGGCAACGCCCGCTGGCTGGGCGTCAGCCTGGCCGGGGTGCTGCGCGACGCGGGGGTCCAGAAGGACGCGGACATGCTGCTCAGCACCTCCGCCGACGGCTGGACCGCCGGGACCCCGGCCGACGTCGTCATGGACGGCCGCGACGCCCTGCTGGCCTTCGGCATGAACGGCCGGCCGCTCCCCGTCGACCACGGCTTCCCGGTCCGCCAGGTCGTCCCCGGGCTCTACGGCTACGTCTCGGCCACCAAGTGGGTCACCGACATCAAGGTCACCCGCTTCGACCGGGACGAGGCCTACTGGACCCCCAGGGGCTGGTCCGCCAAGGGCCCGATCAAGACCGAGTCGCGCATCGACCTGCCCAGGGACGGCGCGACCGTCCCGCCGGGCAGGACCGTCGTCGCGGGCGTCGCCTGGGCCCAGCACAAGGGCATCGACGCGGTCGAGGTCCGCGTCGACCGGGGCCAGTGGCGCCAGGCGCGCCTCGCCGAGGCCCCCACCGCCGACACCTGGCGCCAGTGGGTCCTCGACGACTGGGACGCCACCCCCGGCAGCCACACCATCGAGGTCCGCGCCACCGACGCCACCGGCTACACCCAGACCGGCGACCGCGTCCCCATCGCCCCGGACGGCGCCACCGGCTGGCACACCGTCACCGTCGAGGTCGCCTGACCCGGGCCGTGACCTTGTACCCCGCGCGGTCCGCGGCCGATGCGGGGAATCGTGTTCCGGCCTGTGCGGGACGGCCTCCGGCGGATCAGGCGGCGGACCGGGTGAACGGCGCGGCCGTGCCGCGGATCGGCGCCCGGCCGAGGTTCGTCTAGGGCTTGCGGGCCAGACCGCCGTAATAGGTGTGGTACAGAAGGGCGTTCTTGACGAAGAAGCTCGGCTCGGCACGCCACTCGGGGAGCGGGACGAGGCCCGGTTCGACCAGCTCGAAGTCGCCGAAGTACTCCGTGATCTCGTCCGTGGTGCGCCAGCGGCCGGTGCCGAGGTTCTCGTTGAAGAGTTTCTCGACCGTCGTGGCCTGCTGGGACGCCGCCGGATGCACCTCACCGGGATTGCAGAAGTGCGAGATCGCCACGAAGCTGCCGGACACCAGCGGGGCGCGCAGCGTGGCCGCCACTCCCGCGGGATCGTCGTGGTCGTTCAGATGGTGCAGGATGCTCAGCATCAGCAGCCCCACCGGCTCGCTGAAGTCGATGAACTTCTTGACCTGGTCGTTCTCCAGGATCGACCGCGGGTCGCGCGCGTCCGCCTGGATGACCGTCGTGCTGTTGTCGGCGGCGAGCAGCGCCCGCCCGTGGACCAGCACCATGGGGTCGTTGTCCACGTAGACCACCCGGGCCGCCGGATCGACCTCCTGCGCCACCTGGTGCACGTTGCCCTGAGTGGGCAGGCCCGACCCGATGTCGATGAACTGCCTGACCCCCGCCTCGGCCGCCATGTGGTGCACGACCCGCTGCAGGAAGGCGCGGTTCTGCTGCCCGGCCTCCTGGGCTCCCGGCGCGATCTTCAGGGCCGCCTCGGCGACCTGCCGGTCGATGGCGAAATTGTCCTTCCCACCCAGAAACCAGTCGTAGACCCTCGCGATGCTGGGCTTCGTCGTGTCGATCTCCGCAGGAAGTTGACCCTTGTTCAGCATCGCCTCGTTCCAATCCTCGCCGCGCTCGGACACCTCGCCACCTTCGTTCCGATCGGGGCCCCGCTTGATCGCGGGGAGCTGGGCAGATAATAACCCTGAATATCGGGAGAAAGGGGGGAAGATCTGAGCCACATTCCCGCGGGTATTTGACCTTCCGCCCAGCACGAGGCCCGTACCGCCGAACGGCCCCGAATCGCCATCCTCACCATGCGGCGGCTTCTCCGCCGCCCCGTCCCAGGGCGGTCCCCGGGCTGTAAATGGTCAACTCTTCCCTGTCGCGGAGAGGGCCGCCCTACTATCTGGCTCCCAGGGGATGGTGACGGGGGAGCCGTGAACGAGTGGAGTTTGCCCGCGGGGGTCTACAACCCCGTGGTGACGGTGGACGGGCAGCGGTGGCGGGACTTCGAGCTGGAGGTCCAGGTGCCGGTCGTGGCACCGGCGCCGCGCGAGCGCGAGCGGGAGCGGATGCGCTGGGGTCCGGCGCGGCTGGACCAGTGCAGGCCGTACGGGCTGGCGGGCGGGCTGGCCAGGCCCGATCCGCAGACCGAGGAGGACATGCTGCGGGCCGTCCCCCTCACCGAGCAGGGAACCCCGCGCCGCTTTCCCGACCCGCGCGGCATGTGGATCAGGCTGATCAACGGGACCGGCCCGGCGGACGACCCGTTCCGGGCGACCAACGCGATCGACTGCGCCCTGTCGGTGCTCTCCACCTGGTACGGCTCTCCCACGGTGGCCGCGCCTCGCAGGCCCGAGTACGACCGGGTGGGCAAGCCGCTGCTCAGCGGGGAGGCCGGGGGAGTGGCCAGGGCGGAGCGGTGGCTGGGGCAGCGCTTCCAGTACGTGGGGCAGGGGCGCCACTCCTACCTCCCGATCGCGCAGGCGTTGCTGGCCGGGGGGCACGGCTCCTCCGCGGTCATCGTCAACCGCTGGCCGGCCGGGGGCAGCCACGCCTGGAACGCGGTGAACTTCGACGGCGAGGTGATCTGGATCGACGCGCAGCGGGGTCACATGGCGGTGGAGCCGCCGTACGAATCGGTGACCGGCGTGTTCTGCGTCGTGATCGACAGGGAGGGGCGGCGGTTGTGACGCCCTTCCCGATGGCTTTCCCCGCGCCTTCCCCCGCGCCTTCCCCGACGTTCGCCCCCCTGGAGGCGGGCTTCCGCGAGACGAGGAGGACAGGGTGAACCCGGACCAGGCGCGGGCGGTGGCGGAGGAGTACTTCAACGGGGTCCGCGGCCCTGGCTCCGCCGTCGAGATCAGGATTTATGCCTTCAATGAGGGTTATGTGGCCTGGTCGAACGAGCCCGAGTCCGACGATCCCAGCGTGCTGCCCGACACCGTCGGCTCCGGGTGCGTGGTCATCGACAGGGCCACCGGCGAGATCGTCATCCGGCCGCTGCTCAACCCCGAGACCGTGGCCGAGCAGTGGCCGGGACGCCGCCCCCGATAGCGAGACGTCCCGGCCACCGTCCGGCCGGGGTCAGCCGCTCGCGAGCGCGCCCACGACCGAGGCGCGGGCCGCGCGCCGGGCGGGCAGGACGGCGGCGAGGACCCCGGCCAGGCCGGACAGGGCCACGAACGACAGGATCTGCGGCACCGGCAGCTGGAAGATGACGTTGTCGGTCATCGTCTGCACGGCGGCCCAGCCGAACGCGATGCCCAGCGCCACGCCGACCAGCGCGCCGATGAGGCCCAGGACCAGCGCCTCGACCGAGAGCATCCGCCGCAGCTGGGGCCGGGTCAGGCCGAGCGCCCGCAGCAGCGCGGACTCGCGGGTGCGCTCGTGGACCGACAGGGAGAGCGTGTTGGCGATGCCCAGCAGGGAGATGAGCACCGCCAGGCCGAGCAGCCCCGTGATGATCATCAGCATCATGTCGAGCGCCTCGTCGAACTGCCCCCGCATCGCCGTCGAGCTGAGGACCTTCGCCGTCGGGTACGGCTCCGTCGCCGCCTCGACCGCCGCGAGCGCCCGATCGGGGCTCACGCCGTCCCGGTGCTTGATCATCACCCGGCTGTCGCCGACCTCGCCGAAGTAGCGGTCGAACTCCCGCTCGGGCACCGTCACGCTGGCGAGGCTCGCGTCGACGTCGGCGAGGCCCACGATCGTCAGGTCGACCGCGCCCGCCTTCGCCGTCCGTACGGTGACCCGGTCGCCGACCCCGAGCTTGAGCCGCTCGGCGACGCGCTCGGCGACGAGCGCGGTCCCGGGCCCGAGCCGGTCGAGCGAGCCCGCGTCGAGCGGCGGGTTGAAGCCGGGGGCCGGGGTGAAGGTCCCCACGTCGTAGCGCGCGGTCCCGGTCGCGAGCCTGGCGGTGGTCTCGCGGAAGGCGATGACCGAGGCCAGCTCGGGCCTGGTCCGCAGGCCCTCGGCGATCGTACGGGGCAGGCCCGAGTCGCGCTCCTGGGTCTGCACCATGTAGTCGAAGGGGAACTGCTCGTCGAGCTGCTGGGTGTACGTCACCCGCACGGTGCCGGTGACGACGGAGATGACCGTCATCAGCGTCACGCCCACGGTGAGCGCCACGGTGGTGGTCGCCGACCGCTTCGGGTTGCGCCGGGAGTTGTCCACGGCCAGCCTGCCGGGCACGCCGAAGAGCCTGGCGGGCACCCACCCCGCGAAGGCGGACAGCGGCCTGACGATCACCGGGCCGAGGGTCAGCACCGCCAGGAAGACGAGCGAGCAACCGGCCATGACCACCACGAGGGCGGTCTCGCCGGGCTTCATGGACATCCCCGCCACCGCGGCGCCCACGCCCGCGACCAGGAACAGTCCCGCGAAGATCATCCGTACCAGGCCGGCCCTGAAGGTCTGCTCCTCGGCCTGCGAGCGCAGCGCCGCGATCGGCGCCACCCGCGTCGACGCCCGAGCGGGCAGCAGCGCCGAGACGACCGTGACCGTCAGGCCGATGACCAGGCCCAGAACGATGGTGCGCGGTGTCAGGGTGACGGCGGCGGCCGAGGGCAGCGGCGCGTCGAACGCCGCCAGCACGGTGAGCGCCCCCGCGCCCAGGCCGTAGCCGAACAGCAGGCCGAGCACCGACGACAGCAGGCCGACCACGGCCGACTCCAGCACGATCGACCCGAAGACCTGCCCGCGCGTCGCCCCGATGCACCGCAGCAGCGCCATCTCGCGGGTCCGCTGGGCCACCAGGATGTTGAAGGTGTTGTAGATGACCAGCGCGGCCACGAACATCGCCACCACGCCGAACAGCAGCAGGCCCAGCATCAGGAAGTCGCTGTTGGCGCCGTTGGATTTGGCCAGGTCCGCCGCGTACCGCTCACCGGTCTTGACCTCGTGACCCGCGCCCACGGCCGCGGCGACCGAGCCGCGCAGCGCCTCCTGGGTGACGCCCTCGGCGGCGGCGACGTCGATCTCCCGGTACCCCTTCTGCCCGGTCATCCTTTTGGCCGTGTCCGTGGTGTAGCCGACCGCGCCGAAGTATCCGAGCTCCTGGTCCAGGCCGAGGTCGAACAGGCCCACCAGCGTGAACTCGTGCCGGACGTTCTTCGCGTCGAGCACCGCGATTATGTCACCGAGCCTGAAGCCCCTGGTCTTGGCGGTGCCCTCGTCGAGCACGGCCTGCGTCGGGCTCCTCGGGGCCGCACCGCTGACGATCGAGGTACGGTTCAGGTCGCCCTCGGGCAGGGAGATCCCCGCCGTGGGAAAGTCGCCGGCGACCTTGCCGTCCTTGCCGAGCAGGGCCGACGTGCCCCGCACCAGCCCCTGGGCGTCGGCCACACCGCTCACGGCGCGCACCTTCTCCAGGGTCGCCTCGGAGGAGGCCGGAGGCTCGTCGCCGTTCCCCTTCGGCAGGGGGATCACGGCGACGTCGATCCTGTCGGCCGCCGCCGAGAACTTCTCGGTGAAACCCGCGTCGATGGTGTCGGTCAGCACGAACGTCCCCGCGATGAAGCCCACGCCCAGCGCGATCGCCAGCGACGTCAGCACCAGCCGCAGCCGGTGCGCCAGCAACCCGGCCAGCGTCGTCCTCAGCACCTCACGCCTCCAGCTTCAGCAGCGTGTCCAGCACCGACTGCGGCGTCGGCCCGGCCAGCTCGCTGACCAGCAGGCCATCGCGGAGGAAGACCACGCGGTCGGCGTACGAGGCCGCCACCGGGTCGTGGGTGACCATCACGATCGTCTGGTCGAGCTCGCGCACCGACGTCCGCAGGAAGGACAGCACCTCGGCGCCGCTGCGCGAGTCCAGGTTGCCGGTGGGCTCGTCGGCGAAGATGACCTGCGGCCTGCTGATCAGGGCACGGGCCACCGCGACGCGCTGCTGCTGGCCGCCGGACAGCTCCGAGGGCTTGTGACCGAGCCGGTCACGCAGGCCCACGGTCTCCACGACCAGGTCGAACAGCGCGGGGTCGGCCAGCCGCCCGGCGATCTCCAGCGGGAGCCGGATGTTCTGCTCGGCCGTCAGCGTCGGCAGCAGGTTGAACGCCTGGAAGACGAAGCCGATCCGCTCGCGGCGGAGCATGGTGAGCTGCTTGTCGTTGAGCCCGGTCAGCTCCACGTCCCCGATGCGCACCTGCCCGCCGCTCACCGTGTCCAGCCCGGCCAGGCAGTGCATCAGCGTGGACTTGCCCGACCCGGAGGGACCCATGATCGCGGTGAAGGCGCCCGTCGAGAAGGAGACGTCCACCCCCCGCAGCGCGTGCACGGCGGTGTCCCCCCGGCCGTACACCTTGGTGAGTCCCCTGGCCGTCACGGCCGGTACCGCGCTTTCCCGCGCGTCCCACGCGCCGACCTCTCCGGTGATGGTCACGGCAGCTCTCCTCAACAACGTATGGCGTTATGACGGACCAAACGGTATTGATGCGGCAAGAGGGATCCATCAGGCGTTAGGCCTGACTCGTGGTGCCGCGGAGGGGGTCCGGAGGGGGACGGGCGCCACCTTCGTCGTAGCGCGGCCTCGGCCATTCGGCCGAGGCCTTCACCCTCGGCGGGCCGCCGCCTTCACCCCCGGCGGACCGTCGTTCTCGCCCCGGCGGGCCGAGGCCTCACCGTCGGTGGGCCGCCGTTCTCGCCCGCCGCTACTTTCGCGGGTATTTGATCTTGAGGGTGCCCAGGCCGACCTTGCCGGTGACACGCAGCACCGGCGCCTCCGGGTGGCCCGGGTCGGTGGCCTTGTTGGCGATCGTGCCCATGTTCGTCGTCAGCGAGTCGATCCACACGGTCCACCCTCGCGGCACGATCACCAGGATGTTGCCCATCCCGCAGGTCGCCTCCAGCAGCACCTCGCGGTGCGAGCACACCGCCCCGGTGAAGTCGATCTTCACGCTGCCCGAGGCGCAACTCGCCACGATGTGCGCGGGCACCACCCAGTAATCCTTCTGCTGCACCTGCCCGTGCTTCGTCCGCAACTCCAGGACCCCGCCCCCGCCGCCCGGCAGGGCGAGCGACGAGCCCAGCGGCAGGTCGGCGGTCAGAGCCCTCAGATCGGCGTACGTCTTGGCGGACTGCGCCCGCTCGATCCGCTCCTCCAGCTCCTCCAGGGTGATCCGCCCTTCCCCGGCGGCCACGCGCAGCTGCTCGATGACCACATCGCGGTCGGCGTGCGACGCGCGCAGCCGACCGTCAGGATCCGTCATACGATCATGCTAGTCGGCCGAATGCGGAGTTACGATCCCCGATTCATAGGCATATACGACGACCTGCGCTCGATCTCTCAGGCTCAGCTTCGCCAGTATCCGGCCCAGATGCGTCTTGACCGTCGCCTCCGCCAGCTCCAGCCGACCGGCGATCTCCATGTTCGACAACCCCCTGGCCACCAGCACCAGCACCTCCCGCTCCCGCGCGGTCAACCCGGCCAGCACCGCGGGCTCGGCCGCCGCCGCCGACGGAAGGTGCACCGCGAAACGCTCCAGCAAACGCCGCGTCGTGCTCGGCGCCACCACCGCGTCCCCGCTATGCACCGACTGGATCGCGCTCACCAGATCGGCGGGCGGCACGTCCTTCAGCAGGAACCCCGACGCGCCCGCCTTCAACGCCGCGAACGCGTACTCGTCCAGATCGAACGTGGTCAGGATCAGCACCCGAGGCCCCCCGGCCGCCGAACAGATCAGCCGCGTCGCCTCCACCCCGTCCATGACCGGCATCCGCACGTCCATCAGCACCACGTCGACGGCGACCGTCTTCACCGTCTCCACCGCCACCGCCCCGTTACCCGCCTCCGCGACGACCTCGATACCGGGATGGGCGCCGAGAACCATCCGGAAACCGGTGCGCAGCAACTCCTGGTCGTCGACCAGCATCACCCGGATCACCTGGTCACCCACCGCACGCTCCGTCAAGCCGCCCGACCCGCCCCGGTATCGCCGATCGGCAACCGCGCCACCACCTGGAACCCGCCACCGGGAACGGGCCTCGCCTCCAGGCTCCCGCCGAACAGCGCGACCCGCTCCCGCATGCCGACCAGGCCGTGCCCGCCCTCGCGCTCCGGCGTCGCGGCACCGCGACCGTCGTCGGTCACCCGCAAGAGCAACTCCCGCACGCCGTACTCCATCTCGACCGTGGCCCTGCTGTCCGGACCGCCATGCTTGAGGGTATTGGTGAGCGCCTCCTGAACGATCCGGTAAACCGTCAGCTGCTCCCCCTCGGGAAGCTCCCGGGGAACGCCGGACACCCGCAACTCCACCGGCAACCCCGACTCCCGCACCTGCGCCACCAGACCGTCCAGCTGCGACAGGCTCGGCTGCGGAGCGTACTCCTCCTGGACACCGTCGGCCCGCAACACGCCCACCATCCGCCGCATCTCCGCCAGCGCCCTGCGCCCCGTGGCCGAGACCGCCTCCATCGCCCGGCGCGCCTGCTCGGGATCGCTGTCGATCGCGTACCCCGCACCGTCGGCCTGAACGATGATCACACTCACGTTGTGCGCGACCACGTCGTGCAGCTCACGGGCGATCCGCGCCCGCTCCGCGGCCGCCGCGAGCCTGGCCTGCTGATCACGCTCCCGCTCCGCCCGCTCGGCCCGCTCCTCCAGACCCTCCAGGTAACGGCGGCGGGTGTTCGCGTAGATCCCCGCCATCCAGATCGCCACCGCGAACGCCGAGGCCGTGGCGAAGGCACTCAGGTCAAGCCCCTGAGGCACCCGCCCGAACACCAGGAACAACCCCAGCTCCACCACCAGCCCCGCACCGACCGCCCAGCGCAGCGGGCGCCTCGACGCCACGCCGTACATGGCGACGAGCACGGAGACGTTGAAGAACAGGGTCTGCACCCCCAGGAGCCACTGGAGGAAGGAGGTCAGCGAGATGATCGCGAAGACCGCGACGGGACGCTCGCGCAACCAGAACAGCGGCACGAACAGCAGCAGCGTCAGCCCCGCGAACCCCCACAGCCCGAGCCTCTCCGCCCCCCAGGCCACCAGATCGATCACTCCGATGGTCCAGACGTTGAGCAGCGAGACCAGCAGGAACGGAGTCAGCCACAGGGCGTCCGTGATCCTGGGATGGCGCCCGCTCCAGGCGCGTAGTCTGCCGAACACAACACCACGATATGTATGCGCAGATCAGACCCCTTCCCCCTCAAGGTGGAACCCGGTGTACGACTCAGGTCGCACGCCGGGTCGCACATTCGGCACGGCTTACGCGGCCTTTACGGTCTCTGGGGCACCATGGTTTCCGGGAGCGCCCTCTGGGGTGAGTAAAGGGAGACAGTTTGTGGTGATCAGTCACAACGACGCCGGGTCGCGCGGCCACGAGGATGGCCGCGCGACCTGATGTTTTCCCCCCGCCGAACCGGACGGCGTCGCACCGGATAGCGCCATGCCGGACGGTTGTCATGCCGGATAGGCGCTGCCCCGCCCTCTCGGATGTTCCGGTGATCTAACCCGATCGCCCGCTGCCAGGGCGGATCCCCAGAATTCTTCATTCGGCGGTGAGCATCGTGCCGTCCCGGGCGACGCGGCCGGACGGGGCCGGGCCCTGTGCGGGCGACGTGCCAGGGCCGTTCCCCACGACGAAACCACGCGAACCCGTATCCCCATCCCCGCTCTCGCCCACCGCACCCGCCGCGGCGGCGCGGTCCTCTTCGAGGAAGGATTCGCGCAGTAATTGAATGGCTCTGCGTATGACCGCGGATCTCGACGCGAAGCGTCTTTCGCTCCGGCAATATTCTATGAAGAATGAATCCTGGGCCGATATCGTCACGCTGGTGTCTATTGATTTAATGTTGATCGGCTGGCTTTTAATTGTTTTGTAGGGCCGCCGGGATTCGAACCCGAACTGGCACGGACCTAAACCGTGTGTCTCTACCGTTGGACTACGGCCCCTTGATTTTCCGGCGAAATTCTCTGTTTGTGAATGGCGATTCGGGCAGAGAAAACGCAGGTTTTCTTTTCTGTTGTCCAGCCAGTCGCCGTTGATGTGGTCGACCTGCAGCGTCAATGCCCGGCCCAGCCAGGCGCCCTCGATCCTACATCCCGCGCAGCGGTACGGCATCCCGATCTCGATCAAGCTGCGCCTGAGCTGCCCCGGGTCCGGGCGCGGGCTGCCCTCCGGTCGCATGACGAGAACCTGTTCCGGGCGACGGCGTCGTGGTGAGGGCTTCCCCTTGTTGGGGGAGACCCTGCGAAAGTGCGACGTGTCGATTCCGAGGTGCTTCAGCCGGCGGCTGATGTGGGCGTGGTTGCCGCCCGCGATGGTGATGCCGAGGTGGCGTAGGACGTCGGCGATGCTGAGGGAGTTGGCCGCGGCCTCCGCCAGCATTTCGGGGGTGTATTTGTATTTGGTGAGCACGCCCCAAGGTTAGGTAATGGGGACGACAATTCTCGGGGCATGCTCACATCGCGTTAAATGGTGAAAAACAGGTATTAGTCGAGGCCGAGTTCGCGGCGGAGGCGGGCCACGTGGCCGGTCGCCTTCACGTTGTAGAGGGCCTTCTCGATCTTGCCGTCGGCGTCGATGACGAAGGTGGAGCGGATGACCCCGACGGTCGTCTTGCCGTACATCGTCTTCTCCCCGTACGCGTCGTAGGCCTTGTGGACCTCGAGGGAGGGGTCGGACAGGAGCGGGAAGGTCAGGGCGTCGTGCTCGACGAACTTGGCGAGCTTGGCCGGGGTGTCCTTCGAGACGCCGAGCACGGCGAATCCGGCCGAGGTCAGCGAGGCGAGGCTGTCGCGGAAGTCGCAGGCCTGCTTGGTGCAGCCCGGGGTCATCGCGGCGGGATAGAAGTAGAGGATGACGCGCTTGCCGCGGTGTGTCTCCAGCGACACGGTGGTGCCGTCGGCGGCGGGAAGCGTGAAGTCCGGGGCGGCGTCGCCCGGCTCAAGTTTCATGGTGTTCCTCCGAGGAATGGTTCCCCGGTCAACTTACCGGCCTGTCCGAAGTGCCGTGGGCGGGCAGGACCTGACAGACTGATCAATGTCAAGGAGTAGGGGAGGAGAGCCATGGCGGACACCGATCCCGCGGAGTTGGAACGGCAGATCGAGCGCACGCGCGCGGAGTTGGCCCAGACGGTGGACGCCATCGCGGACCGGGTGAACCCCAAGCGGGTCGCGGCGCGCGGTGTGGCGAAGGTCCGGGCGAACGCGGAGCATCTCGTCACCCAGGTCGGTGACCTGGTGGGCGTGACGGGGCCGAAGCCGGTCAAGCTCGCCGACGAGCCCGAGGATCTGTGGGCGGACGACCGGCCGGACCTGGCGCCGATCCTGATCGGAGTGGGGGCGGTGCTGGCGCTCGGCGCGGTGGTCATGCTGTGGCGGCGCCGTCGTCGCTGAGCGGGGTTCCGGATGCCGCCGGTGATCGGCCGGCGGCCCCGAATTGAGTAGGGGTTTACTCATGTGACCTTTTTCCTGTTCGCGGAACATCGCGAGTAGGTGAAAGGGAGGGGTAAATCCATGAAAAGCATCATTCGCGCCGCGATCGCGGTGGTGGCGACCACGGGTCTCATGCTGACGGTCGCTCCGGCCGCCTTCGCCGCGACACCGGCGTCCTCGGCGCGCGACTTCGACGACAGCTTCGAGCAGGAGTCCAGGAACGGCCTGGCCACGCTGGAGGCCGAGTACTCGGTCGAGGGTGACGAAGAGGACGACAACACGTTCAGGCTGGTGGGTGAGCTGTACGACGGTGACAGGCGCACCCTCCACCAGGGCGGTCGCTGCGCCTACGTCGAGGTCCAGATCATCTCGTCCGGTGACGAGGACTGGGACGTCGCCAAGCGCGACAGGCTGTGCAGCTACGACGACACCAAGCGTTTCCGCGTCACGGCGCACGACGTCAGCGAGGTGCGGGTCAAGACCTGCCAGGTCAAGTACAGGAGCTCGTCGACCTACAAGTGCAGCAGGTGGGAAGAGCTCGACCTGGGCTTCTGAGATCTCTCGAAGGCCAGGCCCCTCCGGGCGCGGGAGTACCGCAGGCCATCGTGCCCGGCGGAAGGGGCGGAGATGTGACAGGAACGGGCACTCGCCGGTGGAGCGGCGGGTGCCCGTTTCGCGTGCCTGGACCCGCTGCCGTGCCCCGGGCGCGGCAGCGGGTTGAAGGGGGATCGCCCCGCCGGAGGGACGGCGGCCCAGGCGGAGAACCGGTAAGGGGCCAGGCAGGACACCGGTGAGGGGGCCAGGCGAGGGACCGGTGAGGCGACCAGGCGAGGGGCCAGGTGAGGGACCTGTGAGGGGACCGGGCGAGGGAGTCGGGCAGGACGCCGGTAAGGGAGACGTTCAGAGGAAGGTGCGGCCCTCGCCTCGGTAGGTGGGGACCTCGTCCACCACCTCGTCCCCCTCGATCAGGTGCAGGCTCGCGAAGCGCTCGCAGAGCTCGCCCGCCTTGGCGTGCCGGAACCAGACCCGGTCACCGGCGCGCAGGTCCTCGGCGGCCTGCCCGATCAGGGGGGTCTGGACCTCTCCGGCTCCCTCGTCGGAGTCGTAGCGCAGCCCGCACGGCAGGTAGGGCTGGGGCAGGCGGTCGTCGCCGGGGGCGCCGGAGGCGGGGTAGCCGCCGCCGAGGACGGTGACGACGCCGGGGGCGGGGCGGCGTACGACGGGCAGGGCGAACAGGGCGGCGGGCCGGCCGGTGAATCCCCGGTAGAAGTCGAGCAGGCGGGGGTGGAAGAAGCCGGATCCGGCGGCGATCTCGGTGACGGCCCTCTCCTTGGCGGTCTTCTCGATGCTGCCGCTGCCGCCGCCGTTGACGAACTCCAGGTCGCTGATCTGGCGGACGGCCTGGACGATCCGGCCCCTGCGCGTGATCAGCTCGCGCCGGGACCGGGCCTGCATCAGGCGGATGGCCCGGCCGAAGGCGGGCTTGCCCGGAGGGTTGTCGCCGACTCCGGCGATCTGTCCCTCGTACGCCATCACGCCCACGAGCCGGAACCCGGGCCGTTTCGCGATCTCGGTGGCGAGGTCGGCGGCCTGGCCGGCCTCGCGGATGGGGGAGCGGCGGGCGCCCGCCCTGAACCGGCCGCCGAAGGCGAGGTAGCTCGCGTCGATGTCGAGGCAGAGCCGGATCTCGTGGCGGTCGCGGACTCCGGCGACGGCGGAGTCGACGAGGTCCAGGTGCTCGGCCCGGTCGACCATGATCGTGATCTCCCGTGCCGCGACGGGCCCGGCGGCCAGCTCGGCGAGCGCGGCGCGGTCGACGGTGGGGTACGCGACCAGCACGTCCCGCATCCCGGTGGAGACGAGCCAGAGGGCCTCGGGGAGGGTGAAGGCCATGATCCCGGTGAAGCCGTCCATGGCGAGGATCCGTTCGAGCACGGCCCGGGACCTGATGGACTTGCTGACGACCCTGATCGGCTTGCCGCCGGCCCGGCGGACCATTCCCTCGGCGTTGGCGCGCAGGGCGGGTAGGTCGAGGACGGCGAAGGGAGGGGCCAGATGCGCTGTGGCCCGGTCGTAGCGCTGGCGGTCGTCCATGTCCGCAGGATAACCCGGCTCCAACGAATATGAGCAGTATTCATATTGTTGGACGGGTGGTCAATGCTCCCGCCAGGAGGATCCCAAGATCGCGTAAGTGGGCGGTTGATCCCCGGCCCGGCCCTGCCGGAACGCGTACACATGACCGAATGACGACTACTCTCCAGGACATCCTGGCGGGCTCGGGAAACGGCGGCGGCACGGGGGCCACCACCGGAGGCTCGGGAGGCAGGGCGGCGGTCGAGCAGTTCCAGGACGTCCGCCGCAGGTCGGTGCGGTTGCTCAGGCCCGACAGGACCCCCGCCGGTGTTCTCGTGGCCCTGACGGTGTCCGCCGTGCTGGCGGTCTCGGCCTCGGTGACGGTGGGCCTGCTCATGGAGTCACCGGTCGCGCGCTCGTCCTACCGGTGGCTCGTCGACGGTGTCGGCGCGTGGAACTGGTCGGATCCCGCCACGTTCGCCGCCTCGACGCTCGCCATGGCGGTGGGTCTGGTGATGCTCGCTCTCGCCGCGCTGCCGGGGCGGACCCGGCTGGTGCCGCTGGAGTCGGGAGACCCGCACATGGTGATCGGCATCACCAGGTCCGGGCTGCGCCGCACGCTGCGGGAGGCCGCCGAGGCGGTGGACGAGGTGAACGGGGCGCGGGTCCGGCTCACGTCGCGGATCGTCGAGGTCACCGTGTTCACCGACGCCGAGCGGACCGGGCCGGTGCTGCGCCGGGTGGGCGCGGCGGTGGGCGACCGGCTGGCGGGCCTGGGCGCGATGTGCGCGGATGACGTCGTGGTGCGGCTGCGCAGGCGGGGGGCCTGATGAGGCCGTACCTGGGCAACCGGATCGGCCTGGCCGTCACCGGGGCGGTGCTGGTCTGTGCCGGGCTCTACGCCTTCCTGCGGGGACGCGGCGACATCCCCGGCCGGCCGCCCGGGGCCAGGCTCGTGCGCGGGGGGTTCCCCGGGTGGCTGGCCGCGCATCCGTGGCAGGGCTGGCTGGTCGCGCTGCTGCTGGCGGTTTCGGCCGTCCTGGCGACGCGGTGGCTGCTACACGCCGCGGGATGGGGGCGGCGGGGCAGGCGGACCGGGACGGGGACCGCCATGCTCGGCGTCGCTCTTAAAGAAGTCGAAGGGCTCACCCGTGTCCGCGTCAGGTACGTAAGGCACGAGCGGCTGCGAATCGGGGTGGGCTGCGCGCCCGCCACCGACGTCGGCAAGCTTGTGGCCCGGCTGAACAGGGACGCGGTGGGGAAGGTCCGACGGGCGCTCGGGGAGGTAGAACTCGGCGTGGCGGTCCGCCTGCACATCCGCCGCCGCTGACCCTCCGTACCCGGGCCGCTCGCCCGTCCCTCCGTACACCGGCCGTTCGACCGTCCCTCCGTACACGGACCGGTCGCCCGTCGCGCCGAGCACCGGCCGCTCCGTCGTGTCCCCGTACGCGGTGCCTCCGTAGGAGGTGGCCCGGTACGCCTGCCCGTCGTACGACCCGTGCGCCGTTTCCTGGACGGGGCTCGCGTACACCGGCCGCTCGGCCGTCGGGCCGTACGCCGGGTCGTCGTCGCCGGGTCCCTCGTAGGGAGGGTCCTCGTCCGGTTCCCCGGCCGCCGCCTCGGTCGTCTTCTCCTTGTGCCTGACCCCGAAGGCCAGCCCGGCGGCCAGGCAGACCAGCGGGAGGGCGGGGACGACATAGCGGTGGTCGAAGGCCGCGATGAAGGGCGGCAGGATCAGCAGCATGGTCCCCGCCGCCCAGGGCAGCAGCACCACGCCGCCGAGCCGCCGCAGCCGCGTCAGCACGCCGACCAGGCCGACCAGCAGGATCACCGCGAGGTACGGGCCCCGCACGAAGACGTACTCCTGGTAGCCGCGCAGCCAGCCCGCGTACGGCTCGGCCATCACCGGCGCTCCCGACGAGCCCTGGTAGGCCACGGTCAGCTGCTCGGCGGTCTTGCCCTGCGAGGCGGCCCCCGAGGAGAAGGGCCGCACGGTGTCGGGGAAGACGTAGGCGCTCTGCGGCCCGGGGGCCGGGTAGACGCGCCGGGTCCAGTCGAAGATGTGGGCCGCGTCCTCCATGCCCGCCCGGAGGAAGTCGAGCGGCTGGGCCATGATCGCCTGGGTGGCGAAGGTCCCCGCGAGCGCGTCGCGCTCCGCCCAGCTGCCCTTGACCTTGTTCAGCGGCGACTCGCCGTCCCAGATGTAGACGGGCGGCGCCTTACGCTGTCCCGGCGGCTCGACGGGGCACAGGGCCGCCTCGGGGCCGATCGGCCGGATCTGCGCGCAGTCGGCGAAGGTCATCGTCCGGGCCCAGAGGAAGGTGTTTCCCCTGGTCAGCGCGAAACTGCCGTGCTCGGCCCTGAACCAGGCCGCGTACGAGCCCAGGCCGATCGCGGCGGCCAGCGTCGCGGCGACGACCGCCCGCCACCCGGCACGGCGGATCACCATGCAGACCAGCGCCACGGCGATCAGCGGCAGCCCGATCGTGCGGGTGACGGTCGCCGCGGCCAGCAGTGCTCCGGCCAGCGCCGCGACCCACGCCGCGGGGCGCCGCCGCCACAGCAGCAGCGTGACCGCCAGCACCGCCAGGAACTGGAAGAGCAGGTCCGCCATGACGAGGTGTTCGAGCTGGATCTGGTAGGCGTCCAGCAGCACCGGCAGCGCGGCGAGCGTCGCGCCCCACCCCGGCAGCCCGCCCAGCCTGCGCAGCAGCAGGTAGACACAGACGGCCACGACCAGTCCGAGCAGGTGCTGCACCACGACCACCGCGGGGACGCTGGACAGCGGCTTGAGGATCCACAGGAACAGCGCGTAGCCCGCCGGGCGGGACTCCAGGGGCCGGGGGGCGAGCCCCGCGTTCAGGTAGACGAAGGAGTCGGCCCAGAACCACAGGGCGGGCCGGTAGCCGAGCATGGCGAGGACCCGCAGGAAGCCACCCGCCAGCAGGGCGGTCATGAAGAGCCAGTGCGACCCGAGGAAGCGGAGCATCCGCACGGGGCGGGAGGGGTTCGCGGAGCGCTGGGAGCGACGGGAACGGCTTGCCGGGTGCGTTCCCGTTACCACCGCGACCTCCCGAATCCCGCGCACATGGCCACCCAGCATAGGCGCGTGATCGGAGGCGCCTGCACGTGATGCGAAATTTGGTAGCGATCGAGTTATATGTCCCCAAGGACCCGCGGTTCGCCTCCCACGCGCCCGCGGGACCTCCGGCAGCCGGGGGCCCTCGACCCTGCCCGTCCGCCCAGGGGTCTCCGACGGCCGGGAGCCCTCGACCCTGCCCGTCCGCCCAGGGGTCTCCGACGGCCGGAAACCCCTGCCCGCCGAGGAACCCGGCAGCCGGGCCCCTCGGCCGTTCCGTCCCCGCTCAGCACTCGATGACGTTCACCGCGAGACCTCCCCGGCTGGTCTCCTTGTACTTGTCGAGCATGTCGCGGCCGGTGTCGCGCATCGTCTTGATGGCCTTGTCCAGCGAGACGAAGTGGCGGCCGTCGCCGCGCATCGCGATCCTGGCGGCGGCGATGGCCTTGATCGAGGCGACCGCGTTGCGCTCGATGCACGGGATCTGCACCAGGCCGCCGATGGGGTCGCAGGTCAGCCCCAGGTTGTGCTCGATGCCGATCTCGGCGGCGTTCTCGACCTGCTCGGGGGTCCCGCCCATCACCTCGGTGAGCCCGGCGGCGGCCATCGAGCAGGCCGAGCCGACCTCGCCCTGGCAGCCGACCTCGGCGCCGGAGATGGAGGCGTTCTCCTTGAACAGCACGCCGATCGCCCCCGCGGTCAGCAGGAAGCGGATCACGCCCTCGTCGTCGGAGTCCTTCGTGAAGCGGTCGTAGTAGGTGAGCACGGCCGGGATGATGCCCGCGGCGCCGTTGGTGGGCGCGGTGACGATGCGGCCTCCGGCGGCGTTCTCCTCGTTGACCGCGAGGGCGAACAGCGAGACCCAGTCCATCGTCTGCAGCGAGTCCTTCTCCGGCGACTCGCTGCGCAGCTGCCGATGGAGCTGGTGGGCGCGGCGGCGGACCTTCAGGCCGCCGGGCAGCACCCCCTCCTTGCCGATGCCGCGCCGCACGCACTCGCTCATGACCTGCCACAGGACGAGCAGCTGGGCGCGGATCTCGGCCTCGGTGCGGCCGAACGCCTGCTCGTTCTCCAGCATCAGCCCGGAGATCGACAGCCCGGTCTCCGCGCACTGGGCGAGCAGCTCCACGGCCGTGGTGAAGGGGTACGGCAGGACGGTGTCGTCGGGCTTGATCCGGTCGGCACCGGTGGCGTTCTCGTCGACGACGAAGCCGCCGCCCACCGAGTAGTAGACCTTCTCGCGGATCGTCTCGCCGGACTCGGACAGGGCGGCGAAGCGCATGCCGTTGGGGTGGCCGGGGAGCGAGATCTTGCGTTCGAAGACGAGGTCCTCGCCGATGACGAAGGGGATCTCGTGGGAGCCGTACAGGGAGATGGTGCCGGACTCGCGCATGGCGGCCAGCCGCCCGTCGACCGTGTCGACGTCGACAAGCTCGGGCTTCTCGCCGGACAGGCCGAGCAGCACGGCCTTGTCGCTGCCGTGGCCCTTGCCGGTCAGGCCCAGCGAGCCGTACAGGATGGCGCTCACCCGGGCGGTCTTCTCCAGGAGCCCGTCCTGATGAAGGCCGCGGGCGAACTTGTGGGCGGCGGCCATCGGTCCGCCGGTGTGCGAGCTGGACGGGCCGATTCCGATCTTGAAAAGATCGAAGACACTGATCGTCATCTGAATCCTTCCAGCGTGGACGGCCACGCGCGCCCAGGGACGCGCGTGACCGTGACGCGAGGGGGGAGAGGCTTAGGACTCACCCGAGGTGAGCGCGGCGTACTCCTCCGGCGACAGCAGGTCGTCGGCGGAGCCCTCAAGACGTACGCGGAACAGCCAGCCCTCACCGTAGGAGTCGCTGTTGACCAGCGAGGGGTTGTCCACGACGGCCTGGTTGATCTCCACGACCTCGCCGCTCACCGGCGCGAAGATGTCGCTCACCGACTTGGTCGACTCGACCTCGCCGACGGCGTCGCCGGCGGTGATCGTCGAACCGACCTCGGGGGTGATCTGCACGTAGACCACGTCGCCCAGCGCCTCGGCGGCGTAGGCGGTGATGCCGACGGTGAGGGTCAGGCCGTCATCGATGCCGGAGATCCACTCGTGTTCCTTGGTGTAGTGCAGGTCCTCGGGAATGCTGCTCATTTTTTCCTCCTGTAGAAAGGCAGTGCGACGACCTCGACCGGCTCGTGGCTGCCCCTGACGTCCACGGCCAGTCCCGACGACTGGCCGTTGTCCACGTAGGCCATGGCGATGGGCCTGCCCAGTGACTGGGAGGGCGCCCCGCTGGTGACCTCGCCGACGACCGTGCCGTCATCGGTGACCACCGGATACCCGTGCCTCGGCACCCTGCGGCCGGCCGAGATCAGGCCGACCAGGCGGCGGGACGGCGGGACGTCCCCGAGCGATTCGAGGGCGGCCCGGCCGACGAAGTCGCCTGGCTTGTCAAACCTCACCACACGGCCCAGCCCGGCGTCGAACGGGGTCAGATCGGCCGACAGCTCGTTGCCGTACAGCGGCATCCCGGCCTCCAGCCGGAGGGTGTCGCGGGCGGACAGGCCCGCGGGGATCAGGCCGTGCGGCGCGCCCGCCTCGGTGAGGGCGGCCCAGACCGGCTCTGCGTCCTCGGCCGCGACGAACAGCTCGAAGCCGTCCTCACCGGTGTATCCCGTACGGGCGACGAGGGCTTCGCGGCCCGCGACGACGGCGGGCAGGCCGGCGTAGTACTTGAGCCCGTCGAGGTCGGCGTCGGTGAGTGAGCCCAGGATCTCCGCGGAGCGCGGGCCCTGGACCGCGACCAGCGCGTATCGCTCGGAGCGGTCGTCCACCGCGGCGTCGAAGTCCTTGGCGCGGCCGGTCAGCTCGGCGGCCACCCGGGGGTAGTTGGAGGCGTTGGCGACGACCATGAACTCGGCGGGGGCCAGCCGGTAGACGATCAGGTCGTCCAGCACACCGCCCTCGGCGTCGACGATCATCGTGTAGCGGGCGCGGCCGGGCTCCAGGGCGGAGAGGTGGCCCACCAGGGCGTAATCGAGGGCCTCGGCGGCCTGCGGCCCGGTCACGAAGATCTCACCCATGTGGGAGAGGTCGAACAGGCCGGCCGCCTGGCGGACCGCGTTGTGCTCGGCCGACTCGCTGCCGTAGCGGAGCGGCATCAGCCAGCCCGCGAAGTCGGTCAGCGTCGCGCCGAGGGACTCGTGCACGCCGCGCAGCGGCGTAGGTCGGGACATGTGCGCACCTCAGACAAGGGACAGATGAGAGCATCCTCCCCCTCTGTCGTGGGTGCCTGAGAGTTTCATCCGGGTTTTACCGGACTTTCACCTTCGGCGAGGCCGTGGGACCTGCTTTCCAGAGGGCACCTACCCGCACGGTCCTTTGCCTTGAGAGGTTCGCGGGGAGGGCTTGCTCCTTCAGGGGTCCTGGCCTGGGTGTCAGGACGCTCTCCCGCACGGGATTCATCGGTGTCACCGGCCAGCCTAACCGCCCGCACCGGACGAGCGAAATCCCCTCGCGGTCCCGATCCGTGCCGGTCAGGGGGTGGCGTGCCGTACCAGCGCCTCGAACAGGGCCGACTCGTCGTCGGCCTCGGGGTGCCACTGGACGGCGAGGGCGAACGGGTGGTCGTCCAGTTCCACGGCCTCGACCGTGCCGTCCTCGGCGTGGGCGGTCACGGTCAGGCCCTCGGCCAGCCGGTCGAGGGCCTGGTGGTGGTAGTGGGCCACGTCCACGGTCTCGGTCCCGAAGATCTTCGAGGTGTGGCTGCCGGGGGCGAGCCGCACCGGCATCCTGCCGTAGTGGCCGGGGGCCGGGGCGTGCCCCGGATGGCCCACCACGTCGGGCAGGTGCTGGTGGAGGCTGCCGCCCAGCGAGACGTTCAGGATCTGCATGCCCCGGCAGATCCCCAGGAAGGGCAGGCCCCGCTCCAGCGCCGCCCGGACCAGCCCCAGCTCGGCGTCGTCGCGGAACGGCCGCACGTGGCCGGTCCGCTCGTGCGGCTCCTGCCCGTACCGCTCCGGGCCGACGTCCCCGCCACCGGCCAGGATCAGCCCGTCCAGGCGCCCCGCCAGTGCCGCGGGGTCGCCCGCGGGGGGCAGGATCACCGGCTGCCCGCCCGCGCGGGCCACGTGGTCGACGTAGTCGTAGGGCAGGAGCGCGGTGGTCGTCTCCCAGACGGTGAACCGCGCGGGCTCGACGTAACAGGTGATGCCGATGACGGGACGGGACATGATCTCCTGTTTCGCCGCGCTTCCACCGATGTCCTGGCACCGCGTCCTGCGCACGGTGTCCTGGCAGCGTTTGCCTACGCCGCACGTTACCGGCCGCGGCGAGGGGACGTGCCGCCGGGGACGGGTGGACGCCGTTTCTCTCATGTTCCGCCGGCCGTGGTCGCGGGCGCCGCCTCTCGCGACGCCCGCGACCCGGGCTACTCGGCGCGGATGTTGTCGAGGTGGAACGTGCCGGGACCGGCCCAGGTGAAGACGGCGCGGACGTCGGCCAGATCCTCGGGCGCGCATGACAGCCCGGAGAGCAGGTCGGTCTCCACCGTGGCCGTGGTGGCGGGGTTCTGGTAGCCCCACGTCGACTGACACCAGGTGTGCCCGGGGCCGGTCTGGAAGGCGACGCTGGTGGAGGTGCCCGCGGCGTCGCTGCGCAGGTCGAGCTTGAGCGTTCCCTTGGCCGACAGGTCGACCGGTTCGGCGAAGGCGGCGCCGAACCAGCCGCCGCCGGTGGCGTCGACGCGGAGGCTGTGGGTGCCGTCACCGGCGAACTCGTCGGAGTGAGCCACGGAACCGGCGTCGCTCTGCCAGGAGGCGGGAGCCCAGCCCTGCACTCCCTCCTCGAAGGAGAACAGTTTGATCGCGGCCCCCGCGTCGGGCTTGACGGTCACGGTGATCTCGGCGGTGTTGGAGAGCCGCAGCAGGGTGTCGCGCACGGTGTAGGTGGCGGTCGCCCGGCCGCTGAAGCCGTCGGCGGGGGTGAAGGTGACCTCGCCGGAGGCCGCGGCGAAGGTGCCCTTGGCGGTGGCGAGGGTGTCCTGCCGGCCGGCCGTGACGGGGTCGAGGTCGAGGCTGCCGGGACGGATCCCGGCCGCGTAGGCGATGCCGTTGGCGGTCGCGTCCACGGTGACGGCCGTGCCGTAGGAGGTGACGGCGGCGTCGTGGTCGGCCACCGGCGGGAAGACCGCCGGCCTGCCGCGCATCATCGCCGAGGCGTTGGTGACGGTCTGGCACACCGGGCCGGGGCAGTAGACGGTGAACCCGTCGTAGTCGGGGTAGAGCGTGCCGTCGTCCTGGGTTCCGGCGATCATCCAGGGGGATCCAGCTGACGCCACGCACGAACACCGGGGTGTCGTTGACGATGACGGTGAAGCCCTCACCGGTCCGGTCCAGGCGCACATCGCGAAACCCGACCCGCCCCGTCCACTCTTCCAACGTCGCCCCGCTCTCCCCGGTC